>JANOOU010000592.1:0-5206 GCA_031421475.1 Gammaproteobacteria bacterium
CACCCCAGTGCTTTGCAATATTTTTGAGTTGAACGCGTGCCATAATTGACGAATGATCCGTTGGGTCAGCCAACCTCGCGAACATGAGGCTGCAAATTTTGCATCCAGTTCGCCCCAGTGTGCGGGACCATTTTTACCTTCTCCATAACTCCAGTGTTCTGCTTCGGCGGCCGCTAAATTGGCAGATAAACATAATGTTGTGATCATGAGGGTATAGCGAAACATTGCAGGCATTTTTAAACATCCTCGGGTTTGGGTGTGTGGTCTGGATTCAGGTTGCAATGGTAGGCTAACAAGGTGTTAATTGCATCCAGTAATTCGTGTTTGGCTTTATCGAGTTTTAAAAGTTGCTGGCTGTCGATATAGTGCTCCAGTTGACGAGCACAGGCGCGTAAAGCCGGTACACCACAGTAACTGGCTGCGCCATGTAATTTGTGTGTATGAAATTTAAGATCAGCCAGGTCAGAGCAATTCTCTATACGTTGTTTGTGGCCGGGTAATTCATTGAGTAACATCATTAATAATTCGTTGGCCAATTGCGCATTACCACCCGCCAGTTCCAGCCCCTGATTGGCATCATACACCGCAATCGTTTTTTCGTTTGTCTCGGTGGTTGCGTCGCTAATAGACGATTTTTTCGGTTGTTCGAGCCAGCGAGTCAGTGTATCAAACAGACTGTTCTCGCTAATGGGTTTAAGCAGTATGTCATTCATGCCAGTGTTAAAAACGTGTAGTTTTTCTTCTGGCATAGCATTGGCTGTAAGCGCAATAATAATAGTGTGTTGGCAGGGGCCGGGGTAGCTGCGGATGTGTTGTGCTGCGCTAAAGCCATCCATTTTTGGCATGTGTAAATCCATTAATATCAATTCAAAATATTGTATGTTAGTTAGCCGTATTGCCTGTTCACCATTCTCGGCGGTAGTCACATTAACGCCGCGATTTTCCATAAAGGTTTTTGCCAGTTTTAAATTAATGGCATTATCGTCAACTAATAATACATGGATATTTTTCCAGTAATCAGCAACGGGTTTCTGGTTTTGATTGACTACAGGTATGTCGTGTATAACATCTCCATTGCCACATAGTATTTGCATAATCCTTTCCTTAATAAGTTCATGTCGTGTACAGCGGTAAATTACCTCTTTAATGCCCTGTTTCTGTATATAAAGAAGTTCATGCTGTTCATAGGCACTGGCTACAACAATACAGGGTAGCTGTGTTGTATTAATAATAGCAGCCAGGTTTTTAAGGTAGTTTTCATTTTGATAATTATTGCGATGTATGCCTGCGATCATACCTAGTATATTCTGATGGCCATGTGTAGCAAGTAAGCTGGATATTTTATCAGGGGAGGATGTTTCCAGCGTCTCCAGTCCCATTTGATTCAGCAGCATACGCAAGGCAAGGCGATTTTGATCCGGGCTGTCCATTAAAATAACCTGGCCGGTTAGTTTTTTTAATGAATGATGCACTGTATCGCCTACACCTAAAGGCACCAATAACCAGAAGGTGCTACCCTGATTAAGAACACTTTCAAAACCGATATCACCGTTCATTAATTCAGCCAGTTTTTTGGAAATAACGAGGCCTAAACCGGTGCCGCCAAATTTTCTGCTGATAGACGTGTCAGCTTGCGAAAAAGCGGTAAATAAGCGTTGTTTGTTGGCTAGATCCATGCCGATGCCGGTATCTGTAACTGTAAATCGAATATTAATAACATCGGTGGCTTGGCCGTGAGTAACAACACGTACCACAACATGTCCCGCTGGCGTAAACTTGATGGCATTGCCGATCAGGTTAATTAATATTTGCCGTATTCGATGTGGGTCGCCGATCAGTTGTTGTTGAATATCGGGGTAAGGGTGGCAAATAAGTTCTAGTCCTTTTTTGTAGGCCATGGGTGTAAACATGGCGATAATTTCATTTATGACTTCAGGAAGATTAAAGCTGACATGTTCAATTTTTAATTTACCGGCTTCTATTTTTGAAAAATCGAGAATGTCATTAATGATGGTCAGCAGGTTGCTGGCTGATGTACGGATGGTATAAACAAAGTCGCGTTGTTGTGCATTGAGCGGTGTTTTATCGAGGAGTTCTGCAAAACCTAATACACCGTTCATGGGCGTGCGGATTTCATGGCTCATGTTGGCCAGAAATTCAGATTTAATACGGCTGGCCGAGAGTGCGCGATTACGTGCCAGATCCAGTTCTATATTCTGGATTTCAAGGTCATCCAGTGCCTTTTTGACTTTTAGCGTTGCTTTGTCAATCTGGGTTTGTAAATCTTCTCGTGCAGACTGGATTTCATCAACCATGCGATTGATACCTTCCTCGAGTAAACCAATTTCACCACCTGTATCCACCGAAATTTGTGTATTGAGTTTGCCTAATGCAATTTGACTGGTGGCATAAGTCAGTTTTTGTATGGGTTCGATAACACTACGGCTAATGCGTGTGGCTAAAATAATAGTCAGAATTAAACCACTGGCCATGATCAACAAGCCTTTCATTAAACTGTCTACTTGTTGAATACGTGTGCTTAATGACGATAGGGTGATATGAACATAGCCAATGGGTGCCGGTGTTTTGGTTTCATCGGTATTGACGTTGGCTCCAATAAAGTCATCCACCTCCAGTTCGGTAAATGTTATAGGGGCTGTGAACGTTATTTGTTGCTCATTGAGAAAAATTGAAAGTATGGATGGCTGTGCATTTTGACTTCTGGGGTTTCTTGAGTGGCTGATCAGTATGTCGTTATTTTTATCGGATACTGCCACATTGATGATGTCACGATCCTGAAATGATTTCTCTATGATGCTGGTGAGAATTTCCATGTTGCCTGAAAAAACGCCGTATTCACACGCAGGCGCCAGATGGTTGGCGATGATGTTACCTTTTTCATACATGGATAGTTCGAATTGGTTGATACGGCTGTAATTGAAGTAAAAAGAAATGACCAGTGTAATGACCAGTGTTGGCAATAGAGCCAGAAATAGCACACGTTTTTTGATACTCCAATTTTTCATTGATGTAACTTTTCTTTTTGATAGATGCGATCAATTATTTCGTGTTCATCGGGTAAGGTGTATCCGAGTGCACGTGCAACTTGCTGATTGTAGGCAATAGAAAAATACTTGGGTGAATAAACGCGATCATTTTCCGTTTTATCGAGTATAAGTTCAGCTGCTTGTTGTGCCATATTGTCGGCGTCTGAATACAGCGAGACCATGGCGCCAGCACGCGAGTAGGCTTGTGAAAAACCAATGACCGGTGTTTTGTTACGATAAGTGAGTAACAATATGCCCTGAATGCTGCGTTTGTTATAGACAATCGGATCAGGTACGGCCAATAGCAGATCAATTTGTTCAACCAGATTATTCAGCGCAGGAATCAGCTCTTCGTCATTTTGAATAATTTTAACGGATAGGTTTTGTTGTGGTCTAGCTGAATCCAGAAGTTCGGTTTGCAGGGTGGAAGAATAGGGGCCCAGTAATACACCTATATGGTTATTTTGGCCGTAGATTTCGCGCACTAACAAAAATTGCCTACTGATCGGTTGGTCAAGCACAATGACGGAACGTGAGTAGGCACTTTTTCGTGGGTTTATTAATAACCAGGCTTGTTTTGAAACCAGTAAACTGAGTATGGATACGGGTGGATTTCTTTCAATTGCAATTTGCGCGGTTTGTGCACCCAGGGTAATGACGCTGATGTAATTCTTGAGAACCGCATCATCCGGTAAAGGCTGGGTGGATGCATCAAGCAAATCAATATGTATTGATTTGCTTGATAAATTTTGAGATAGCGACTGGATCATGTCCTGTGCCCGATCGTTTTTGCCATCGTGTACGAGCAATATAGTGTCATTGCTGGCCGAGAAAACCGTACCGCTGAATGTTAGTAGGCAGGCTGTCAAGGTAACACGCAGCCACAAACGACAGATGTGTAGTCTGTTAAGGGCCAGGATAAATAGCGGGAGGATTACCATATCGTCCTTGGGTGAACGTTCCGTTAATTGAATTTTAAACTCAGTTCAATGTATACACGTCGATCCTGTGGACTGCCAGGATGATCGATCTGGCCATTGGGGCGATACGTGGTTTTATTGTAATCGTAATGCGTGCCAAGCAAGTTCTGGCCAATTAATGCGAGGGTGAGTTTTTCTCTTAGTGTTCGCCAGTTTTTTGCAATACGCATGTCCACTTTGGTGTAGGCCTCGGCAGATTGTGTGGTGTTACGATCCAGCCAGTTGAAATCTTCGCTGCGAAAGACCATCAGGCTGGTGTCAATATTGTGATCCAGCGACAGGGTTAGCATCATGCCGCCGCTGTCTTCGGGTGCTGAGACTGTTATGTTCTGAATCTGTGACTCAGCTTCAAAGATTGTTTGCTTGCCTGAGCTTTCAATGCGGAGATGGCTATAGAAGATATAGGCTCTAAAGTTTTTGTCTGGTTTGTAATCCATGCTCAGTTCCAGGCCGCGAATTTTGCTTGCCAGCGCATTTTCAACTGTGCCGACATCACCAGGATAATTTAAATCATATTGTGTAGCCAGCGGGGCCGGTGTGGGCACAAGGTTGGCGCCTATCAAGTTGCGGGTTTTGTCCTGAAACACCGTAATGTCCAGTACCAACTGGTTATGTAAAAACTTGCCAATATATCCCAGCTCTGTGCTGCTGATTTTTTCCGATTGCAGGTCACTGTACGTTTTGAATAGCGTAGTGATCAGCTCGTTATAGGGCGGTACTGGAGCACCGCCACCATTTGATGTCAATGCATGGCGATAGATCAATTCACCATCTTCTTCCCACAGTGTGGGTGTGCGTGTGGCCTTGGATTTGCCAATTCGAATGGTATGCTGGTTGTTAAGATGGTGTATCAGTGCGACGCGTGGTGAATGATCATTGCCGCTGATGTCGTTGTACTCAATCATATAACCTGCATTGAGTAACCATTCTGGCGCAAATTCCCATTCGCCATGTGTAAAGCCGCGATACAGTTCCAGTCGTTGGGTTGATGAAGTTTGAAACAAATCACCACCGTCCAGTGATCCGTTTACTTTGTCCAGGCGTGCGCTGCTCCCCCAAACCAGGCGCAGGTCATCCAGCGGGCGCAGGAAGTGGTTAAATTCGATATCGTGACGGTCAGTGCCTACATCCAGTTCATTGACATACACATAGGGATCATAACCAAGAGTTGTTATCAAC
>JANOOU010000593.1:0-2295 GCA_031421475.1 Gammaproteobacteria bacterium
ACACGCAGCCATCCGGCGTTGTTCGTCATGGACCAATGCACAGGCGATTGAGAAAATTATTCTGGGCGGGCGCAACAGTAGCCAGTGACTGCTGGCAAGGTCATAATCCTGCGGTCTTGCTCTTGGCTCAAACTCATGAAAGAAGCAGTTATTCTAGTTCACGGCATCTGGCTTAACGGCACCGAAATGTGGCGTTTGAAGCGGCGGCTGAATGATGACGGCTACATTTGTCATACCTTTAAATATTCCAGTACGCGGCGAACACCGGAACAGAATGCACAGCGTTTGCATGCCTTTGCACAATCCATACAAACACCCGTTAAGCACTTTGTTTGTCACTCACTGGGCGGCTTGATTTTGTTACATCTGTTTGATTTACATCCGATTCAGGCGCCAGGGCGCATTGTATTGCTGGGTTCGCCAGTCAATGGCAGTGCCGTTGCACAGCGCCTTTACAAACGGCGTTTAACTCGCTGGACTCTGGGGCGGAGTGTTGAGCGTGGTTTATTGGGTGATCGCCCCAAATGGTTTCATACCCGTGATCTGGGTGTCATCGCCGGCACCCTGCCACTGGGCGTGGGTTTGCTAGTGGGGGGGTTGCAACCACCACACGATGGCATGGTATCTGTAGAAGAAACCAGCCTGCGCGGTGCAACCGATGTCCTTATGTTGCCCGTGAGTCATCAGGGCTTGTTGCTCTCATCGGAAGTGGCTATGCAGGTGATTACTTTTTTGCGTGCCGGAAAATTTGGCGACGAATTGATGAATATGTTGCTGGATCCTACTGCATAAGTCGTGCACTTCTTTCTTAATTTCAAACAGTTGCAATGTTACACTGCACCCACTTTTATAGGCACGGGGGTAGTTTTGTGACGCGTATCATCGGCATCGACCCCGGTTCTCTCAAAACAGGTTTCGGTATCATTGAGTCCGATGGTGTGCGCAGCCAGTATGTGGCCAGCGGCTGTATTAAGGTAAAGGGCGATAATCTGGCAGAGCGCCTGGGTTATATTTTTTCCAGCCTGCATGAAATCATGCAGCAATGGCAACCCCATGAAATGGCGATTGAGAACGTGTTTCTGAGTAAAAATGCCGATTCCGCATTAAAGCTGGGGCAGGCGCGCGGCGCGGCTATCTGTGCGGGTGTGCAACAGCAATTAGCCGTGAGCGAATACGCGCCCCGGCAAATAAAAAATGCAGTCGTCGGCAGCGGTAGTGCGTTAAAAGAACAGGTGCAGCACATGATGAATTTACTGCTGAATATTAACAAGGTATTGCAGGCTGATGAAGCCGATGCATTGGCTGTGGCCTTGTGCCATGCACATCATCGTGCCAGTAAAATACCCGTGCTGAAAACATCGTCACGCGCCGGATCACGCAAATCAACACGCGGGCGCTGGCAGGCCTATCTGGAACAAAAACAATGATCGGACGTTTGCGTGGAAAAATTATTTTTAAACAACCACCACGGTTGATGCTCGATGTGCAGGGTGTGGGTTATGAAGTGGATGCCACCATGTCCACTTTTTACCAACTGCCAGAAGTCGGAGCAGAAGTGGTGTTGCACACCCATCTTATCGTGCGTGAAGACGCACATTTATTGTTTGGATTTGTCAGCGAAGCCGAGCGCAGCCTGTTTCGTCATTTAATTAAAGTCAGTGGCATCGGTGCGCGCACTGCGCTGGTTATTTTATCCGGCATGAGTGCGGATCAATTTGCGCGCTGCATACACGAAGGTGATGTGACATCACTGGTGCGTTTGCCGGGTGTGGGTAAAAAAACCGCAGAACGCCTGGTGATTGAATTACGCGACAGGCTGGATATAGATGCGAGTGCACCCCATGTCATGCCGACCACCAAACTATCCGCACCGGTGCGTCCGATTGATGATGCACAAAGTGCGCTCATTGCGCTGGGTTATAAACCGGCCGAGGCCAGTCGCATGGTGCAAGGCATAGACATCAAGGGAATGGATGCTGAAAATATTATTCGCCTGTGTTTACAAAATGCAGTGAAACAAAAATGAACGAAGAACGCATAATTACCGCCGACGCCGTGCATGAAGATGTGGCCATCGATCGTGCCATACGCCCCCGGTCGCTTAAAGAATATGCCGGGCAACCGGCTGCTTCGGAACAATTGGAAATTTTTATTCCGGCCGCCCGCAATCGTGGCGAAGCACTGGATCATGTTTTGATTTTTGGACCGCCGGGTTTGGGTAAAACAACGTTGGCGCATGTTATAGCCAATGAAATGGGCGTCAATTTGCGACAAACGTCCGGCCCGGTGCTGGAG
>JANOOU010000594.1:0-3757 GCA_031421475.1 Gammaproteobacteria bacterium
GTTAAAAAGCCAGAAAGAAACACAGCTCACGAAAACAGGGCATACGTAAAAACCACTCAGCGACTCAATGCCTGAGCCATATGCCTGCTTCATTGAAGAGACCAGGCACCGCTCTGACGCGATGCCTTAAAAAAAGTGAAGTCGGCCTGTAAGCCGGGTTCTGTACACCCAATCATCACGAAGATAACCGGAAGCGACAATCATTCATCTAGGACGTGCATCGCTACACGCCTCGAGCAACCTACCCGGGAACAACGCGGGCCGCGCCAATGTTCCCCTATTTGGTCTTGCTCCGGGTGGGGTTTACCCTGCCACTGCTGTTGCCAGCAGCGCGGTGCGCTCTTACCGCACCATTTCACCCTTACCCCATTCGTAAACGAACATGGTCGTTGCCGAACGTGGCGGTATATTTTCTGTGGCACTTTCCGTAGGTTCACACCTCCCAGGCGTTACCTGGCACCCTGCCCTTTGGAGCCCGGACTTTCCTCCCCGCCCCCGGATTTACACCCGAATGCGCGGCGATTGCCCCGCCGACTTCGGCGCGAACTATAACATGCTAATGGCCATTTTTAGCCCGCCACCCATCCATCCACTGCATGGCTTCGGCGATTGGCATGGGACGGGCAATAAAATAACCTTGTGCAATATCGCAGCCAAGCGTACTTAAACGTTTAAGTATGGAATCCGTTTCAACACCTTCAGCCACTACTTTCATATTCAGGTTATGCGCCAGATTAATTGTGGATTCAACAATGGCCCGCGCTTCCGCATCTTTTTCCATACGCATAACGAACGATTGATCAATTTTTAACTCGGTAAACGGTGCGCGATAAAGCTGTAACATGGATGAAAAGCCGGTACCAAAATCGTCAATAGAAAGATTAAAGCCTTTCATTCGCAAACGCGTCAGACTATCCAGTGATTTAGTCAACTCACCCATCAAAGCCGATTCCGTTACTTCCAGTACAATCTGCCCATTGTTAACAAATTCATGCCGGCTTCCAATGCCATGCAAACGATCCGGTAATCCAAGATGAGTAAACATGCTGGCTGTCATATTCAGCGATACGGTTTGCTGTAATTTAAATTTTTTCCAGTCACTGGCAATTTGATCGAACAATTGCCAAGTCATTTCGTCGATCAAGCCTGTTTTTTCTGCCAACGGAATAAATCGGTTAGGCGGTATCAACCCACGTTGCGGATGCTGCCAACGCATCAAGGCCTCGAAACCGATAATTTGCAACCCAGGCAAGGCCACTTGTGGCTGGAAAAACGCAACAAACTGTTTTTGTTGCACGCCGATATGCAATTCTTCTTCACTGATAATAAATTCATCACCCTGTTTTTTAAGAACTTCTGATTTTGTGGTGCGGTGATTATCAATACTGGATAATAAAATCCTTAACTCGTGCGGCATAAACGGTTTTTGTAGTGTGCCGAGCAGGTTTAACTTATGTTCATAGGAAAGCTCCTGAGCCGAGTGCAACACACTCTTGTCAACACCACTAATCAGTATTAACGGCACTTTACTTTTCATCTCTGCCAACAAACGAATCATCTCCACGCCATCCATATCCGGCAGCATCAAGTCCAGCAACAAAACATCCATGGGTTCGTTATGATGCAAAATAAATTCCGATGGATGCACATAATGCAGAGCATCCCACCCCATTGTGTCAGCGAGATCGCAAATCATATTACCCATGCTAACTTCATCATCCAGGACCACAAGCCGCTTACGTAATGGTGCATTTTCATTCACTATAATAGGCGTAACAACATCAACATTCGGTACACCCATTAATTCAGTCGGCTGTACTCGCAACAAGCCCTCCACAACTCGTATAATTTCTTGACGATTATAGGGCTTGTTTAATAATACATATTCAACGTCGTTCTGCGGCATAGCATTACCCGTAAACCCGGACGTCAATAGTATTTTTAAATCAGGCCGCAACTTACGGGCGGAATCTGCCAATAGATAACCATTCATTCCCGGCATAATGACATCCGTAAATAACAAATCTATACGCTGCTCACTACGCAATACAGTCAATGCTGCTTCAGCATTTTCTGCTTCCAATGTGTTGTAACCTGCTCTGGCCAGATAATTAACAGCAACCTCACGCAAGCTTTCTTCATCGTCTACCACTAAAACGCTTTCGCCATGGCCTTGAATAGCAGGCGAGTCGCATGTCACTTCCTGTGCTATCAACAAAGTTTCGTCGGATAAGTTATACCGAGGTAAATAAATATGGAATGTTGTACCCTCTCCTAGTTCGCTCTGGACATTAATAATACCGCCTGAACGCTTTACAAAACTGTATACCATGGCCAATCCCAATCCGGTCCCCACACCTTCAGCCTTGGTTGTAAAAAATGGCTCAAAAATTCTTTCAATACTTTCTGCATTAATGCCAACACCCGTATCGGAAATCGTCAATCGAACATACTCCCCCAACTCCAGACCGGGATAGGATTGCGCCGATTCATGATCAATTATTAAATTTTTTGTGGTGAGGGATAACTGGCCATTGTCCAGCATGGCATCTCGTGCATTAATTACCATATTAAGAATTGCGTCTTCCAGCTCACCGCTATTAACAGCTACCTGCCAGACTTCATCAAACGGTTGATACTGAATTTTAATTCTTGAAGTAACCGATCGTGTAATGAGATCGTGCATTCTTTCAATAATGTTATTCACATTAACAGATTCAACAGCAATCGCTTTTTTGCGAGAAAAATCCAGCAGTTTCCGCGACAAATCAATGCAACGTCGCGTGGCATCCGAGGCTGCTTCAACCCAATGCTGGGGCTGTGTTTTATCACGTGCATAATCCCGTAAAAAATCGAGATAACCTTGAATAACGCCTAATTGATTATTGAAATCATGTGCAATACCGCCTGTTAATTGCCCTACTGCATCCATTTTCTGCGTACGACGCGCCATTTCTTCAGCATTACGCATTTCAGTAACATCAAACATAAACCCTTGCAGGCGCACGGGTTTGCCTGTGCTACGCAACACATTTACATTGTCACGCACCCACACGGTTTTACTTTGTACTGACATCATTCGGTATTCGCACTCAAAACTCTCACCATGAATAATTTCGCGCCGATAAAGGTTCAACACTCTATCTCGATCATCTGGATGCACATGCGATAACCAGAAATCATCCAAACACCATTCTTCAACGGATATGCCCAACAGCTTTTCAACACGCGTGCCGACAAATAAATAACGCAAACTTATTGCATCCATTTCCCACGGAATAGCCGTGGATGATTCTATAAGCCTGCGATAATGTTCTTCACTTTCAAACAGCGCTTGCTCGACCACGACCTGGTCCGTTATATCCTGCACTGTACCCACGGAACCTATAGCAACATGGTCTTTATCAAATGCAGTCTCACAACGCTCATGTACATATTTGCTACGCCCATCTTTCATTCGCACCCTGTACACAATTTCAAACGGCTTGTTGCTTTTCAGTGACTCCGTAAAACCACGATCTACATTTTCCCGGTCATCCGGGTGTACTGCATCAAGAAATGCGCTATAGGTTGTACCCGCCTTGTCATGCGCCATACCAAATATCCGATACACCTCATCTGACCAGATTAATTTTCCTGTTTTAATGTTCAACTCCCAACTACCGATGCGCGCTATACGTTGCGCATCCCGCAATTGACGATCGGCCTTCTCGCGCTCATCTGCCAGTAATTTTTTATCTGTTACATCAACAATTAG
>JANOOU010000595.1:0-4439 GCA_031421475.1 Gammaproteobacteria bacterium
TCGGGCCAGGCATAGCCTGTTCAAAATCGCTCCAGGCGATTTTGTCGAGCACGGAGGTTATATACAGGATGTATTGTATGCCGATTTTGCAGGAGCAAAAATCGGTGACGCAGCCATCGCGGAAAAAGTGCATTTTTAGAGGTGCCCTGTAGCTATTATTATCAATATAGGAAACAGTATTATGACCGATTCATACAAGGTGCTCATTTTGGGTTATGGCGAAATGGGCCATGCCATGGAAAGTTTATTGGCAGAGCAGCATTCACTTTTTATCTGGGACAAGTTTCCACAAGCCGGTTTTCAGTCGGTAGTGCTGGATGACTGTGTTCCCCAGATGGATGTGATTATGTGCTGCCTGCCGGTTAATCCACACCGAGAAGTGCTCGAAAAAATCAAGCCCTTACTTGCCGAGCATACCATTTGTCTCAGTATCGCCAAAGGGCTGGATGCAGATGGCCAGACTGCGTCGCAAATATTTAAACAGGTGTTGCATGACCAGCCGCAGGCGTTGCTTTACGGGCCGATGATCGCTGAAGAAATTCTTGCAGGCCATTATGCTTTTGCACAGGTGGGTTGCCGGACGAATGAAGTGTATAAACGGATTTACAGTCTGTTTTCAAAAACAAAGTTGTTTACAGAGCAAACCAGTGATATCACCGGCATCAGCTGGTCTGTCATTTTGAAAAATGTATATGCTCTGGTGTTTGGTATGGCGGATCAATTGCAAATGGGTGATAACACGCGTGGATTTTTCATGGTTGCTGCCTTAAGTGAGCTGGAACAGATTGTTATAAAGATGGGAGGCAAGCCTGCGAGTTCATATCATCTTGCCGGACTGGGCGATCTGGTTACCACAGCGACCAGTAAAGATTCGCATCATTATAAATTGGGTAAAATGTTGGCTCGCGGTGAAACCGAAAATATAAATGGTGAGGGTGTGCATACCTTGTTAATGATAGAAAAACATCATCTTTTGAATATAACCATGTTTCCATTAATGCAACTGATACAACAAATTGTCAAACAACCGGAGCTGGCTGCGCAGAAACTAAATGTTTTTATACAACAATGCTACCGCAAGGAAATCAGGCCATCAGGCAAGGCCAAGGCTGCATCCCATAATGAGGTAACGGATTAATCGTTTTAAGTCGTAGCAGGATATGTAACCAGGCCCGGTTTTGCTTGCAGGATGAATGTATAAAATAATTTTTATTTATATTATTTTGATGTGAATTTGTTGTAACTCATTTCAGTTGCAAAGCTTAGTGGCTGGTACCCGTTGAGCGTGTGAGTTTATTATAAACATTGTATTTACCGGATGGCTTTTTCATCGGCAAACGTTTTAGCTCTTTCAATGTGTTTGCATCATAAACAATGACAGCGCCCTCCATATCCCACAGGCTGAGTAAAACATGTTGCCCGGTTTTGTCGAATTCGACATGGGCCGCCACCTTGCCAGGCGCAGGCGTGAGGGTTTTTACAATTTCCAGTTTTTCCTTGTCGATAATTTGCATGGTGTCGCTGGCTTTGCCAAAGAAATTATCGATCCAGGCGTATGGTGAATTTTCGTGACTGCGCATGAAAAAGCCCGGGCCAAGGGTTTCGATTTTTTTAATGGTTTTCCAGGTGTTTATGTCAATGAATGTAACGGAGCCTTCTTTCAGGTTGGGTGTGGCGAGGATGGTGGTGCCATGCCAGGGCCAGGTGATGCCGGAGCCTAAATGCGGCATGCCGGGTAAATCGAGTGTGTGGGTGATGCGACCTACATCCAGATCCAGCACCAGGCCTTTGCCTTCGCGTGAGGCACCAATGAGCTGGATGTAATCCTGGGTGAAGAAAAAATCATCTATATAATCGGTTGATTCCATTTTGCGAATGGGAAATTTTGCGCCGATGTCGCCATCGCCGGATTGTTCGTTGAAATCGTGTATCCATTTGCCGAATCCCATCGGTGGTTTATCGGCGTAATTAATTTCCCAGACTTCGGCAATATCCTTGAATGCCGCCACAAAGCTGTTGCGCGGTGCAGCATCATACACCGCACTGACGCGTGATGATTTGCCTTTACTTTCGGCGCTGATGATTTTTATCGGCGATAAATCTTCGCCGGAGAAAATAACCAGTGTGTGCGGTAAATAATTGGCGGCGATGACATAACGGCCATCACTCGATACCGCAATATTACGCATGTTGATGCCGGCGCGAATTTCGGCCACGTATTTCAAATTGTATAAATCGTATTTGCTCACCCAGCCATCGCGCGAACCAAAATAAACATAGCGGCCAGTGGGTGAATATTTTGGGCCGCCGTGCAAGGCAAAGCGGGTTTGAAAGCGGTGTATGGGTTTGAAATTGTCACCATTTAATAATGTGGCGTGATGATCACCGAGTTCTACTACGGTGAATAAATTCATCGGGTCGCCTTGCCACAGTGGTTTGTTGGGCAAGTTTAATGCCTCTTCATACACAATCTGGCTGCCACGTATATCAGCCAACGTCCATTGTGGCATCGGCACCACGGGTGTGAACACCATTTTTACCAGGTCATTGATTTCTTCGTCATTCAGTTTGTCCTTGAATGGCGGCATTTGAGTTTGGACACGGCCTTGCTTGATGGTTATAAACGCTTCGCCTTTTTTTAATCGGCCAAGATTTTCCGGTAGCAGGGCAGGGCCCATCAAACCCAGGCGATTTTCACCGTGACAGCTGGCACAATGAGTTTTGAAATTTTCGGCCACATTGGCAGCCAATATATCCGTTGATGTACAAGCAGCAATCAGAACAATGCATAATAAACGAGATGGTTCGATCAGTAGGGCGGATAAGTGAAACGCATCCGCCGAATGGCGTGGTGGATGCGCTACGCCCAAAGTTGAGTTTTGGCACCCTACAGTAAAAATATGATTGATGTACTGTTTAGTCATGGTGCGGTAAAACGAATATTATGCAGACGCCTGTCATAAGGCCGGTTCTGCAAGCGATTTTCCTGCGGTGTGATGCCCAGCTCTTTGTCAGTAAGATAACAGCCTGGGTCTTCTGCCCAGACATTTTCCGTTAATTTCCAGGCGCGTACCCGGGTGTTGCCGTTGCAGATATTTTTATGGGTGCATTCACCGCAACGTCCCTGCAGCGGACGCGGCGAAGCTTTTAACCCTGCCATCAACGGATCCGACAGGTCTTGCCAGATTTGCGAGAATGCACGTTGTTTTACATTGCCCAGGTTGTAATCCCACCAGAAGGTGTCAGGATGGACATTGCCGAGGTTGTCAATATTGGCAATGTTGACGCCGGATGAATTACCGCCCCATTGTTGTAACTGTGTTTGCAATTTTTCAATTTTGCCGGGCATGACTTGTTTGGCCCATTGCAGAAAATAAACGCCATCAGCATCGTTGTTACCGGTGACAAATTCCTTGGGTTTGCCGCGTTGTAAATAAGTCCAGCAGGTATCCAGTAGTAAATCCATGGCGATGCGGGTCATTTTATGATGGGCGTCATCGCCGCGATTTTTGTTGCCGCGCCCGGCATAATTTAAATGCGATAAATAAAACTTGTCTATATCGTGCTCATCGAGAATATTTAGAACTTGAGGCAGCTCATGTGCATTGTCACGAGTGATGGTAAAGCGCATGCCGGCTTTAATGCCATGTTGTTTACACAATATTATGCCGTTCATGGCGGCATCAAATGCGCCATCGTGACGACGGAAGTTATCGTGAGTTTTTTGGGTGCCATCGATGCTGATGCCTACGTAATCGTAACCAACGTCGACAATGTGTTGGATGTTGTTTTCATTGATAAGTGTGCCGTTAGTTGACAGGCCGACATAAAATCCCATGGCTTTGGCGCGTTTTGATATGTCATAAATATCCGGGCGTAACAAAGGTTCGCCACCCGACAGAATCAACACTGGCACATGAAAGCTGCGCAAGTCGTCCATTACATCAAAAGTTTGTTGCGTGGAAAGTTCACCGGGGAAATCTTTGTCAGCTGAAATGGAATAACAATGTTTGCAGGTTAAATTGCAGCGCCGCACCAGATTCCAGATGACCACCGGGCCAGACGGTTTACGAGCCGCTGACAATGGGTTGTCGTCCAGCATGGTTTGCATGATTTGGGTCATTCTGAACATGTTGTGCTCCTGTTCGGGGGTATAAAGAAAAAGAAAACGCAAATAAACGCTAATGAACGCAAATAAAAGCGAATGTTTGTTGACAAGCATTTTCTTTACGCTGTTGTGGATTGGCCTTTAAGCTAACGTTTTTTCTCAGTTAAACAGAACAGCGTTAGCTTAAAGGCCAACCCACAGAAATTTATAACCCTACATACGTTCCCACGCGAAGCGTGGGAACGAGAAATACATAATCGCTTTTATTTGCGTTCATTAGCGTTTATTTGCGTTTTCTTTTTCTTTTATGGCTTTTATCCGCAATCCGGTT
>JANOOU010000596.1:0-5119 GCA_031421475.1 Gammaproteobacteria bacterium
GAGGTTGGTGACGGCGGTATTTTCTTTTACCTGGAAGACCAGGCTGTTTTTCGGCAAGTTGAATTTTATCAGGGTGGCTTTTAGCCAGTCCATCAGTCCGCTGTCCTTGATGGAGTTGGTTGTTAGCTTCACAAAAAACAGAGTGCGTTTGCCGCTTTTCCAGCGGGCCGTCAAAGTTGTGATGGCAGTTAGTAAAATCCAGCGATCGATTGCGAGTGACATGCCGGTGCGCTCTGCCGCCGGTAGAAAATCATTGGGCATGATAATTTTTCCGTCTTTACTGCGCATGCGAACAAAAACCTCATAACGTTCGTCGGTATCGCCATGCAAACTGATGATGGGTTGAAAATATAAAACAAAGCGATTATTGGTCAGCGCGTCTTTCAGATCTTTAGTAACCTGTTCATCAATTTCACGCTGCGTTAACTCGCCAGCCTTGGGTTTATAAATAGCTATTTGGTTGATGCCATTTTGTCTGGCTTCTACCACAGCACGTTCTGCACGCAATAAAATTTCATTTATATCGGGCGCGTGTTGATCAATAAGGCTGATACCAATACTAGAGGTGGAGTTTAGTGATTGGTTGTTAATGTTGCCAATATAATTGGCGCAGACCTGTTGCAACTTTTGTACGTAATTAATGATGGTGGCAGCGTTATGGTTTTGACAGATGGCTGCAAATATACCACCTTCGTAACGTGCCAACACGTCCGTTTTAACGGCAATTGCCGAGAGTTTGGTTGCCAGTTCTTTTAAATATTTATCACTGCCTACAACACCGGCACTTTGTTTGATGTCAGTAAAATTATCCAGATGCAGCAGCATAACAGCGGCAGTTGTTTTGCCGGATTTGGCCGCTTGTGTGGTGGCTGCCAGGGCATCCAGGAAATGCTGGCGATTGTACAGGTCAGTGACGGCATCTTTTTTGCTCATCAATGCGATCTTTTGTTCCAGTTCCTTGCTGTTGGATTGATTACGTATGATGACCTGTATACAGGGTTCGCCATCTATACTTGCGGGTGAAAATTCCATTTCACCGTCGAATTCTGTGCTGTCGGCATTCTTTAAACTAAGTTGAAGTTTTTCATGACCACAGGTGCCGCCTTTACAGTTATCACGTAAAAAATTTTTGAACTTGTCGCGATCGTCCATACCCACCATATCCAGTACCGGCATACCTTCCAGATCTTCAGTGGCCTGAAACTTGAACAGGTCGAGATAGGATTGGTTGGAATAGATGTGCATGCCTTCGTGAATATAGGCAATGGCGTCACGCGAAGAATCGAGCAGTGCCTGGCAACGTTTTTCGGATTCTTTTATGGTTGTTTCCAGTTGGCGCATCATACGGTTTTCAATATTTGCCGTTACTTCGCGCTTGATGACCAGTTCCAGATGAGCGGGTTTGTCATAGGAGGTTAAATCACGCGCACCGGCGCGCATGGTTTTGATGAGATCTGCATCATGACCTGGCCGATTAACTGCAACAACAGGCACCGGGTTTTTTACGGTGCGTTCAATGCACGCGATAGTTTGCTCAAGTGTTATTGCCATGCCGGTGGCGTATAACAAAATGTCTGGCAGTTTTTTTCCCAGTGCGGCTACGAGTTCTTCTTCGCCTTTGATGCGTGTAGTGTGTGCTGCGTAACCACTGCTGCGCATTAATTTGTTAATCAGCTCTTCATTGTTGAGTGAGTCATCAACAATGAATATGTTGATCTTATTATCTTTTTTCACAAATCATTGACCGGGTGGTTGGTTAAGACTGCATGGATATGCATGGTATTTTACTTGTTATAACGATGACCAGATGGAATCAAAATCATCGTGATTTGATGATTTCGGGCCGCCTGAGTTGGTAGTGCCGCCGCCGGGATTGCCACCACCTTTGGGAGCATCATCTTCTTTTTGGGAGAACTGAAATTGCGTGAACGATCCGGTGTGTTCACGAATAGTGCCTAAACTAATTTCCATGTCACGTTCGTACACATTGAGTTTAAGTTCGTTGTCTTTTCTAAAGGCATGTGCTGGCATGAGTAATGTCGACGGTTGTTGTATGGGTTTTATACCCGGTAACATCAGGCATTTAAACGGCTGTTCATCTTTGCGTTCGCGACGTCGAATGGTGCAGGAAATAACCTTGAGTGCCAAAATTTGTACGCCAATTTCCAGCCCGGTTTGTGTGCTGTATTGCATCCAGCGAATAACACCTACGCGCCATTGGTAGGTTGAATCGGGTTCGCGCTCACGAATACCTATTAATTCACCCACCAGTGCCCGCGAAGGATTTTCTGAGCGCCACTCCAGGCAATAACCGCCTGCGCTGATATTGCTTACTCGCCAATGTAGATCGGGCGATTCCTTGTTGTTGCTGTCATTTATATTTTTGTTTTTTAGTTCGTTGGCATAGGTCTCAGTAAGGGCGTGGCCTCGACCTACCAAATCCCAGTTACTGGCTGGTTTATCATGTTGACCGCTCAATTCAGGATGCGTAATAAACTGGTTGGGGTCTTGCTTTACGTTTGTATCGCGATTAACACGTGCACTATCCGGAATGGATTCTAGTGAAAACATCGAAGCCGGTTTTTTGATTTTTGATTTTGTTGGAGTAGTTGTATCAGCAATGATCGCTTCGTATATGGGATTAAGCCCGATAGCAATTTTGGAATCGTTTTCACTTACAGCGCGCGAGAAGCGACGTTTGGTGCAGGTGCTCCAGGCAGTGATTAGTGCACGCAAGGTTTCTTGCGGTACCAGATCGCCGAAGGCTACACCATTGCTCAGAACGTCGCTTTCTTCGACCTGGCCGCGTAAAAAATTTACCAGGGCGGCAGTGCTGATAATGCGTATGTTGTCGGTGTCAGGTAAATCTTCGTTGGCTATGCAGCTGGGTGGCAAATCGCTGTCTATCTGACTGCAATAGTGGCGGTTCAGATTGGCAATGGGTTTTGTACTAATGGCGGTGCGCTGCGCCCAGCCTTGCATGGATTTATAAACACGTTCGGAATCACTTTGACGCATGGCATTGGGTTTTGCCAGCGAGAACAGCATCATTTGTTTGTATTGTTCTTCTATGGTGACACTGCCTAATTTAATTTCACTGTCTTTAATGCTCTTATGCTGCAATCGTCTTAATTCTGCGAAGGCATAAATATGGTGTATATCCCACCAGGTGTCTTTGGGTTGTTCGGTATAGATTTGGCTGCAACGTAGTAATAATTCCGATAAATAATGCAGGGTACGTTCACAGGCTATGAGCAGGTCTTTACTATCAACTTTGCCGATGTCGTTAGACGCTTCGAATATCAGAATTTTGTAGCCAGTGGCCATTTCGTTTAGCAGTGTCTGATTTAAATTAACAATTTTCAGACTTTTTTCCGGCAAAGGCAGTGTGCGGTTGACGAATTGCTTGTGGAGTTGGTTGAAAATATGGCGTATCGGTTGACGCAATAATTCCATCATTTCAAAACGATCATCGGGTGGAATGGGGGTGCGGTTGAGTTTCAGCAAGGTGCTGTACATCAGGCGTGTGTAATCACCCATATTGGCCTGTTTCAAGCCTTCAAGCCATTTCTTGACCTTGCGAGGGGTTGTGGGTAAATCTTCCGCGAAGGTTACAACTTGTTCTGGAATGTTAAACTTCATATCAAGCAGTTGTCCATTTACACCAAAGTTACATGGGTGCAAGTCTATCGTAGTTTGGCTTTAACCTTAAGAATTTTAATAAAAACAGCCAGATGGCGCATATTTTTAAGCTTGTTTGGTTGGCTGGCGTGGTTATAGCCCAGATACCGGTGTTTTGCTGTTTTCACCGGCGGTTTCACGCACCAGGCGTGGCATCAGGTAACCGGGTAATCGT
Organism: Gammaproteobacteria bacterium; assembly: GCA_031421475.1. GTDB lineage: Bacteria > Pseudomonadota > Gammaproteobacteria > SZUA-229 > SZUA-229 > JACPVK01. The sequence continues at coordinate 3,857 of JANOOU010000596.1, forward strand.
GCGCGTAATGCTTTCATCAGTATAAGGGCCTGGGTTTCGTTTACTTCAAAATGCGCTGCACCTGCAACCGGATCCAGCATATGCAGGTAATAAGGCAATACACCGCATTCATACAGGCGTTCGCTGAGGTCACTTAAACTGTCCAGGTTGTCATTGATGTTTTTTAACAACACAGACTGGTTAAGCAGTGTGATGCCAGCCACTTTCATTTGCTGCAAAACCCGGTACTCGTTCTGGCCCAGTTCGCGCACATGGTTGGCGTGAATAACCATGCAGGTTTGCAAGCGACTGTTGGCCAGGTTGTGTATCAGATCGGGCGTAACCCTATCGGGTAATACCACGGGTATACGGCTGTGAATGCGCAGTCGTTTGAGGTGGGGTATGGCATCAAGTTCCGTTATTAACTCGGCCAGTTTTGGATCAGACAGACTCAGGGGATCGCCGCCACTGAGTATCACTTCATGTATATCTGGCCGTGACTGGATGTAGTGCAAGGCTGCCTGCCAGTGTTGCCGTGCGGGTTGTTGTTGATCGTAAGGAAAATGACGGCGGAAACAATACCGGCAGTGGATGGCGCAGGCACTGGTGGTGATCAGCAGCACACGCCCCGCGTATTTGTGTAATAAACCGGGTGTGCGTACGGCATCGAGATCACCTACCGGATCGTTGTTATAACCGGCTGCATTATTCATTTCTAAATGACTGGCCATAACCTGCAATAACAATGGATCATTCGCGTCCCCCGGTTTTATTTTGGCCAGGTATGCTTGTGGCACTTTGACCTGAAAGCTTTGGTGCGCGGCCAGAGTTAAGGGGAACAGGGCAGGGTCTATACCCAGTGCATTTAGTAATAACACGGGATCTGTAATCGCCTGGGCCAACTGTGATTGCCAGTTATTGGCAGGCGTAATAGTCGTAACGGGTTTTGGCATTTTCATCATTGGGCGGGTATTATATGCCAGCATTTTTACCGGAATAAAACAGATGGCATCATACAGCACTAACGAATTTCGTGGCGGCGTCAAATTGTTGATTGATGGCGACCCCTACAACATTATTGAAAACGAAATGGTCAAACCCGGCAAGGGTCAGGCATTCAACCGGGTGAAAATGCGCAACCTGCGCTCAGGCCGTGTTATCGAACGCACTTTCAAATCCGGTGACACCTGTGAAGCGGCCGATGTCGTTGACATGGATATGCAATATTCCTATAGCGATGGTGAGTTCTGGTATTTCATGGATCCCACGACCTTTGAGCAAATT
>JANOOU010000597.1:0-2132 GCA_031421475.1 Gammaproteobacteria bacterium
CACTTAATCATGAAATATAACGACCTGCGCGACTTCATTGCACAACTCGAAAAACTCGGCGAGTTAAAACGTATTTCTGTCGAAGTCGATCCCTATCTTGAAATAACCGAAATCTGTGACCGCACCCTGCGTGCCGAAGGCCCGGCCTTATTATTTGAAAATGTGAAAAACAGCAAGGTGCCGGTGCTGGCTAACTTATTTGGCACCACTCACCGTGTAGCGCTGGGCATGGGTGCCGACTCCGTTGCTGCCCTGAAAGAAGTGGGTGAGTTGCTGGCATTTTTAAAAGAACCTGAGCCACCCAAAGGTTTCAGGGATGCCTGGGAAAAACTGCCCATCTTTAAACAGGTTTTAAATATGGCACCCAAAGTTGTTTCCGGCGCCAACTGCCAGCAAGTAGTTATACAAAAAGCCGATGTAGATCTGGGTACGATTCCGGTACAAACCTGCTGGCCGGGTGATGTAGCACCTTTAATTACATGGGGCTTGGTTATTACCAAAGGCCCACATAAAGAACGGCAAAATCTGGGTATCTATCGTCAACAAGTCATAGCCAAAAACAAAGTCATCATGCGCTGGCTATCGCATCGCGGCGGCGCCCTGGATTTTAAAGAATGGCAAATAAAATATCCGGGCCAGCCGTTTCCAATCGCGGTCGCTCTCGGCGCTGATCCCGCCACTATATTAGGTGCTGTTACACCCGTGCCCGATACCCTGTCGGAATATGGTTTTGCAGGGTTATTGCGCGGTAGCAAAACCGAAGTCACAAAATGTTTATTGAGTGGTTTGCAGGTACCAGCTTCAGCCGAATTTGTTCTTGAGGGTTTTATCTATCCGGGAGAAATGGCAGCAGAAGGGCCGTTTGGCGACCACACCGGTTATTACAATGAGGTCGAAAGATTCCCGGTTTTTACTATCGAAACCATCACACACCGTAAAAATCCAATTTATCACAGCACCTACACCGGCCGGCCACCGGACGAACCCGCCATTCTTGGAGTGGCATTAAACGAAGTCTTCGTTCCCATATTACGTAAACAGTTTCCGGAAATTATCGATTTTTATTTACCACCCGAGGGTTGCTCCTATCGCATGGCGGTGGTGAGCATGAAAAAACAATACCCCGGCCACGCCAAACGCGTGATGATGGGTGTGTGGTCATTCTTGCGGCAGTTTATGTATACCAAATTTGTAATAGTGGTGGATGAGGATATCAACACTCGCGACTGGAAGGATGTGATCTGGGCAATCACCACACGCATGGATCCGGCTCGCGACACCACCATCATTGAAAATACACCCATAGACTATCTCGATTTCGCATCACCGGTGTCCGGCCTGGGATCTAAAATAGGATTTGACGCGACGAATAAATGGCCGGGTGAAACCTCACGTGAGTGGGGCAAACCCATTGTGATGGATGAGAAAACAAAACAGCGTGTGGATGACGTCTGGGCGCAGTTGAAAATATTCGAATAAAAGAAAAATCATGTTAAAGAGTTGAAAAACAAACAGGAGTTTGCATGGCGCTGATAGGTATAGATCTGGGTACAACGCATAGTCTGATTGCCTATTATAAAGACGGTAAGGCCCATTTAATTCCCAATGTGCATGGTAGTTATTTAACGCCGTCTGTCGTGAGCGTTGAAGAAGATGGCAATATTCTGGTAGGCGAAGCGGCGCGTGAACGGTTTATTACCCACCCAGAAAATTCAGTTCATGCTTTCAAGCGCGTGATAGGCACTAACAAGGAATGGTCAGCTGGTAAGCGCAAGTTTCGCCCGGAAGAATTATCGGCACTGGTTTTAAGATCATTGAAGCAGGATGCCGAAAGTTATTTAAACGAGCCCGTGGTCGAAGCTGTGATAAGTGTGCCCGCATATTTCAATGACATTCAGCGAAATGCAACCAAACAAGCGGCGGCCATAGCCGGTTTACAGGTCACCCGATTAATCAATGAACCTACAGCTGCCGCATTAATTTATGGCTTGAATGATAGTGAGGACGATAAAAAATATTTGGTGCTGGATCTGGGCGGCGGCACCTTTGATGTCACCATACTGGAATATTTTAACGGTGTTTTTGAAGTGCACGCGAGTGCAGGTGATAACCACCTGGGTGGCGAAGACTTT
>JANOOU010000598.1:0-4336 GCA_031421475.1 Gammaproteobacteria bacterium
ACTCTTCAGTTTAATGCACGTATCTTTCTTTACGCGCTGACATTAACGTGTTAATGCCAGGCAACGTACTCGGGCACCCGTAGGTACCCTTATATTTGCCTCTGTGCTCTTCTCGTAAGCACCCATACAAATTATCTGTTCTCGTTGTTAACCAGCATCGCTCATAGGCGGGTCAAGCAGTATAGCAAAACCACCTTCAGTCTCGCTACGCGTCCTTTTGGTTTTGCCTCTTTCCCTTGAAGAGGCGCGCATTATATAGGCTTCGAAGTTCAGGTCAACAGCTTTATTATGTTTTTATTAAACCAGGGTCACTCTGGCAAATATGGCTTTGAGATAATCCGTCTCCGGTATAGCGGGATGTATCGGGTGATCCGGCCCCTGATAACCCTGATGAAGAATCTGCATGTTTCGGTCATTATGGCGTGCGGATTGCAGCATCAATTTCTGTAAATCATGGCGTGGCAGATGATGCGAGCACGACCCGGACACCAAAATTCCATCCTTATCCAGCAGCTGTATGGCCTGCTGATTGAGGCGGGTGTAGGCCTCCAGCCCGTTTTTATAGTCTTTTTTACGCTTGATGAACGCTGGCGGGTCTACCACAACCACATCAAATTTTTCTTTGTCTGCGCGCAAGCCCTTCATAACATCAAAGGCATCGCCTTGTAATACACTGACTTTGTCTTCCACCTTGTTTAACTTTGCATTCTGCGTTACGAAAGATAATGCATGGGCTGAAGCATCCACGCAAACCACGTTGGACGCCCCCGCCACAGCCGCCTTAACACCCCAGGCACCGACATAGCTGAATACATCTAATACCCTTGCAGCTTTCACCATGTCACCCAGATACCGTCGATTCATCCGCTGATCGTAATACCAGCCCGTCTTCTGCCCTTGCAGGACCGACACGCGGTATTGCACACCCATATCATATACATCTACCTCTTCCGGGATTTCGCCTACAGCCGCTTCAACATACGAAGTCAGACCCTCCATCTCCCTTGCGCCACTATCATTGCGTAACAAGATAGCGTCCGGACGTAACACTTTATCCAAGGCCGAAATCACTGCCTCCCTCATGCACTCCATACCTGCGGTGGTAATTTGCACGACCAGCAAACTACCGTAGCGATCCACTACCAGACCAGGCAAGAAATCACTCTCGCCAAATATTAACCGGTAATACGGCTGTGGAAATAATTTCTCGCGCAATGACAATGCGACTTTTATACGATGTACCAGCAACGATTCATTCGGAACATAATCTGGATCGCGCCCAAGAATACGAATGGAGATTAATGATGCGGGGTTAATATAACCATAAGCCAAAAATTTACCGCCATGAGTATGCACTGACACAACCGCACCAGGACTCATCTTTGCAATGGGTGTTACAGCCACATCAATTTCATTACTGAACACCCACAAATGACCGGCACGAATACGACGATCCTCGTCTTTCTTAAGTTTTATTACAGGACATTCAACCATACTACACACCTTTATATGTTTTTCGACAATGCAACAAATAACACAAGCGCAAGCCATGCAATACCAAATACCAGGAAAAATATATCCAGATCAAAAAGAACAGCATCACACTAAATGAACCATACAAAGACTCATAAATCTGATTGGATATAGCGTAATGCACGAATATTGTCTTGGCAAGGTGCCAAACACCTGCTACAAAAAATGATACTAATAAAACGATTCGATAATTTATTCGCATATTAGGTGATACCTTGAACAAAATAAAAAACAAAATCCAGGTCATGCAAAAAGATAATATCGATATCAAATGCAGAGCCGATCCATATTTTCCAACAGCGCGCTGAATAATATCCGTCATATAAAACGATGCCGCCAGTGTAGCCGGCATCAGCACAGCCAATACAATATAAGTTCGGACTGCATGCAGAAAACTGTAATCAGCTTTAATAAATATTTTATCGACTACATACTGATAATTGTTAAAAAACATTACTGATGACAACAGGATATATAACAGACCTGCGACACCCATCTTATCGGAGTTCTCTAAAAATGCATCCAGATAGGATGACACCGTCTCCGTATTGGCCGGCACAACATTAAGCAGTACAAACTGCCTGATGCCGGAATAATAGATTTCGAACGCCTCAAACTGATTTAATATGTAGAACAACACCCAAAACAAAGGGATCAAGGAAAATACTGTGTAGAAACTAAGGCTAGCAGCAAAGTAACCCAGTTCATCGCCCAGAATATACCAGATACGGCGATACCAGAGCGCTACTGCGTCCATTGGCTTCATTGTTATCTACCCGCTAAAAAGATTGGCGATTATGAGGGATGAGTAATTTCGATACAATAAATATAGAGCCGGGTCGCTAGACGATTCCGGCTGATGTATATTGACCCATCATTCTGTAGTCTGGAGCCCACATGAATAACACATCTAATCACCTCGGCTCAGAAACCAGCCCGTATTTATTACAACATGCAGACAATCCTGTTAACTGGCACGCCTGGAATGCCGCCGCGCTCGAAATCGCACAGCAAGAAAATAAACCCATTCTGCTTTCAATCGGCTATTCGGCCTGCCATTGGTGTCATGTCATGGCACACGAGTCATTTGAAGATAAGGCCACCGCAAGCATCATGAATGCGCATTTCATCAATATAAAAATTGATCGCGAAGAAAGGCCGGATCTTGATAAAATATATCAAACCGCACACTCAATACTCACTGGTCGATCTGGCGGCTGGCCGCTGACGGTTTTTTTGTCGCCTGAAGATCAAATGCCGTTCTTCGCCGGCACCTACTTCCCTAAACAGCAACGTTACGGCATGCCTGCCTTCTGTGATTTATTACAAAATATAATTGACATATTCAAAAATCGTTTTGACGACATTACAGAACAAAACGTTTCCTTGCGCGAAATGTTAAGCAAAGAATTTGAATCCACGGATACAGACGCCATGTTAGTGGCCATGCCACTCGATATGGCAAGACGCCAGTTGCTAGCAGCCTTCGACACACAACACGGCGGTTTTAGTCAGGCACCCAAATTTCCACATCCGCTGATGCTTGAACGCGCATTACGCCAATGGTGTTTAACGCATACGGATCAGGATACGGATGAGGCGGTACTCAATGTCGCCCTCTTTAGCCTGACTAAAATGGCCATGGGCGGCGTATTTGATCATATCGGCGGCGGTTTTTGCCGTTATTCTACTGACAACTACTGGATGATTCCGCATTTTGAAAAAATGCTGTACGACAATGGCCAGTTATTACCGCTGTATTATTCTGCATGGCAACTCACCGGCGACAAACTATATAGCAACACCATAGAACGCACTGCAAACTGGGCCATGCACGAAATGCAATCACCGCAGGGTGGATATTATTCGGCACAAGATGCAGATTCCGAAGGTGAAGAAGGCAAATTTTACGTTTGGACACAAGATGATATTAAATCGCAACTTAAGGGTGACGACTACAAAATATTTTGCGTATGCTATGGATTAGATAAACCCGCCAACTTTGAACACCGCTGGCATTTGCATCAATACCATACCGCCGCAGAACTGGCGGAAAATTTTAACACCAGCATCGATAGCATATACCAGTCGTTATCAGGCAGTCGTAAAAAACTATACGCCGCGCGTGCGCTACGAATAGCGCCCGGCACCGATGATAAAATACTGACATCCTGGAATAGTCTGATGATTCGTGGCATGTGTGTCGCCAGTCGTCTGACATCCAATACTCTCTATTTAAATTCTGCCAGAAAAGCTCTGGACTTTATCCAACACAATATGTGGCGCAATAAACGACTCCTGGCAACCAGTAAAAATGGCAAAACGCATCTTAATGCTTATCTGGATGATTACGCATCACTCGTGCTTGCAATACTTGAGTTTTTGCAATGCCACTGGGATAGCTCTTTGTATAACTGGGCGATCGAAATAGCTGACGCCCTGATAGAAAATTTCGAAGATACTAACCATGGCGGTTTTTATTTTACCAGCCACGATCACGAGAAACTGATACAACGCAGTAAAACATTTAACGATGATGCCATGCCATCCGGTAATGGCATGGCAAGCCTGGTTCTACAGCGATTGGGCTTGCTCGCCGGCAATACACAATATTTATCTGTAGCCGAACGTTGCTTACAAACCGCTTCTCCACACTTGAATCAGCATGCCGTATTACATTGCGGTATGCTCAATACATTAGAAGACTATTTAAATTTACCGGTGATTATTATTTTACGCGGTGAAAAATATACAATTGACAACTGGCTACAAAAAATTCATCACTATTATTTACCGCGTACAC
>JANOOU010000599.1:0-3088 GCA_031421475.1 Gammaproteobacteria bacterium
CCGGTGGCCGCACCGTGGTACTAGGCCCGGTTGGCCGCAACTTTGCGGCGGGCATGAGCGGCGGCATTGCCTATATCTGGGATCAACACAAAAAACTGGGCCGCTTATGCAATAAAGAAATGGTGGATCTGGAAACCGTCAGTGCCGATGAAGACATTGCAGAACTGAAATCCATGATTGAAAAACATTTGCAGTACACACAATCCAGTGTTGCCCAACGTTTACTGCATGACTGGAACAACGCGCTGCATCAGTTTGTAAAAGTCATGCCGCGCGATTTCAAACGTGTACTTGAAGAACAAAAGAAAAAAGCGAAGGCAGCTTAATTTTTCAATTAAAAGAAAACGCAAATAAACGCTAATGAACGCAAATAAAAATTGCGGCGCGCTAATCCCCCTCTCCCTTGAGGGGAGAGGGAGGGGAGAGGGTGGCAGACTTGACCAGTACGAACAACTTCCAAAGCCTGCCACCCCCACCCTCCCCGTCAAGGGGGAGGGAGGAATTAAAGCAAACAATTTGCGAAAATTTTTTACACAAGGTTAAGAAGAAACAATGGGCAAGATCACAGGCTTCAAAGAGTTTCAACGCAAAACAGAACCGTATCGCGAGACGACTGTACGCCTCAAGGATTTTGCCGAAATCTACACACCGCATAATGCCGAACTATTAAACATCCAAGGCGCACGCTGCATGGATTGCGGCACACCGTTTTGCCAGTCGGATACCGGTTGCCCGGTGGATAATCTCATTCCCGAATGGAATGACCTGGTGTACAACGACCGCTGGCAAGATGCCAGTGAACGCTTGCACCTCACCAATAATTTTCCCGAATTTACCGGCCGCGTGTGCCCGGCACCTTGCGAAGGTGCCTGCGTATTAGGTATCAACGAACCCGCTGTCGCCATCAAAAACATTGAATGCGCCATTGTTGATCGCGCCTTTGACGAAGGCTGGATCAAATCTAACGCCCCACAACAACGCAGCGGCAAAAAAGTAGCCGTGATTGGCTCCGGCCCGGCAGGACTCGCGGCCGCCGAACAATTAAATACTGCTGGCCATCGGGTCACCGTATTTGAACGCGCCGATCGCATCGGTGGTTTATTAATGTACGGCATTCCCAATATGAAACTCGACAAGAAAATTGTCGAGCGCCGGGTGCAACTGCTGCGCGATGCCGGTGTTACGTTTAACACCAATGCCGATGTGGGTCGTAATGTTGATGTCAAAAAATTGATGAACGATTTTGATACTGTTTTACTAGCCACTGGCGCCACCACACCACGTGACTTGCCGATTGATGGCCGCAAACTAAATGGCATTCACTTCGCCATGAATTTTTTAACAGCCAACACCAAAAGCTTGCTCGATTCGAATTTAAAAGACGGTAATTATATTTCGGCCAAAGATAAACACGTTGTTGTGATCGGTGGCGGCGATACCGGCACCGATTGCATTGGTACATCATTGCGCCATGGCTGCAAATCCGTCGTCAATTTTGAACTCATGTCGAAACCACCGAAAGACCGGGCCGACAACAACCCCTGGCCCGCCTGGCCACATATATTCCGCATAGACTACGGCCACGATGAAGCAACCAAAGTACAAGGCAGCGATCCGCGCACCTACTGCGTACTCAGTAAAAAATTCAGCGGTGATGAAAAAAATAATGTCACCAGCGTCACCAGCGTTGAAGTGGAATGGCAAGCCGACAGCAAAACCGGCAGAATGCAAATGCACGAAAAAATGGGCACCGAAAAAGAATGGAAAGCCGATTTAGTATTACTCGCCATGGGCTTCCTCGGCCCGGAACATTACATCAGCGATGCACTCGGCATTGCTTATGATGCACGCTCCAACTACAAAGCCGAATACGGCCAATATGCCACCAGCGTTAAAGGCGTGTTCGCTGCCGGTGATTGCCGCCGCGGGCAATCACTGGTGGTGTGGGGTATTAACGAAGGCCGTGAAGCAGCGGAAACTATTCATCAGTTTCTAATGGCCAGGTAGTCTGGTGCTGTTTTCTGCTTACTCCAACATTCCAAAACAAAGTTAATCATTAAAAATATTCAATACACACAAACTAACCCCGGCATGTTGGGGTTTTTTGTTAAGGTTAATCAACTACAGTTAATGGCCCTATGAAACGTTCGATTCTCGCCTTTGCTTTAATGTTTTGCCTGACGAATACGGCCTGGTCCGAAACGCCAACAGCCTCGATCGAGATCCAGTACGCTCCCAACGAACTGGAGTACAGAGATTTTTTCAGTATTAGTCTAGCCACACACCTTACTGATGATGAGCCTTCATACTCCTGGCCTGCACATATTTATGCCCAATTAAGCGCTGCCGGATTCAGTAATGCAGCCAATAGCAACAACGAAGACTTGCGAAACGTTTTTGTTGGCATCGGTGCAGAATATCATTCACGGGTATCGCCTTACATAGAAGCCGGTTTGTCAGCAGATGTTTTCATACTGGCATTTGCCGACCTTATAATAGATGACCTGACTGATACTGACTGCATCGAACATAATGACTGCCTGGCAAGTAAGAGCCATGGCGATTCCTACCTGACATTCGGCGCACGAATTTTTGTTAGTAAAAATTTTACGATTGGCGCCTTTGTACAACGGTTAGCTTTTGATAATCCGGACACCGATGGCTACACGACTTATAAAGTTACCGGCACCAACATACGCGTTCTTTTTTAATAATTGCGCAAACGAATGAATGTCAGAGCAAATGCCCGAGCTATTTGAGTTCGATTCAGAGCGCCTTCGGTTGCGTCAATGGTGCGCTACTGACCGAGAATCTTTTGCCATGTTAAATGCCGACCCAAAGGTTATGGAATTCTATCCAGCTGCTCTCAGTCGAATCGAAAGTGATGCAATGGCAAATCGTTGCGAGGCTCTAATAGCCGAGCGTGGCTGGGGTTTCTGGGCTGTAGAAACGAAAAGTGATAATGCGTTCATCGGCTTTGTTGGTTTGCATACACCCGCACCCGAGCTTCCGTTCTCTCCGTGTATTGAGATTGGGTGGCGGCTGGCAGCAAAGCATTGGGGCAAAGGTTTTGCCACTGAAGCAGCAC
>JANOOU010000600.1:0-2804 GCA_031421475.1 Gammaproteobacteria bacterium
GATCATTTTCACCGAACAGAATCGCGGTGGATTTAACCCCGATTTTTAAATCTTCTTCACGATCCGCCATGGCATAGAGTGTGTCGTAGGCTGTGGCCCAAAGCAGAGTGGCGATAAATAATAACGCGGTGAGCGTGGTAAATTCATTGGCCTGCGCCGTAAAGGCCATGGGTACCGACCAGCCGAATGCCGCACCCAGATGCACCTGTGGTAAATAATGATAACGTTTCATAAAGGGATAGCTGACAGCCAATACCAGGCCCACTACTGAGAGCCATATGGTCAGGGAATTCATCAGCAGTACCAGCGCAAATGCGGTTAGCGATAACACCGCGAATACCGTCAGGGCTTCGGCCGCGGATATTTTTTTGGCAGCCAGAGGCCGGCTTTTGGTGCGAGCTACATGGGGGTCAAATTCCCGATCTGCAAAATCATTAATCGCACAGCCCGCAGATCGCATCAGTATGACCCCGGCAACAAATACTCCCAGCACCCGCATGTCAGGCACGCCTTTGGCGGCGATCCACAGCGCCCACAGGGTGGGCCACAGCAGCAGTAAAATACCCACGGGGCGATCCAGGCGTATTAATATTGCGTAAAGTTTCAGGCGTTCAGCAATGAGCATGTCGGGTTTGTATTTGGTAATCAGAAGTGGAGGCCGTATATTACCCGACCTGTCTTTCCGAGTCGCAATAGCATGACAAAACAATATGATTATGAATTGATCGCCATCGGTGCCGGCAGCGGTGGATTATCGGTGGTCGAGCGTGCCGCCCGTTATGGCGCGCATTGTGCCGTCGTCGAAATGGGTAAGCTGGGTGGAACGTGTGTGAATGTCGGTTGTGTGCCGAAAAAAATCATGTGGTTTGGCGCCGGGTTAGCACATGCGCTGGATGATGCCGGTGATTATGGCTTTAGTGTGACGCGTAACGGTTTTAGCTGGGCGCATTTGATTGAAAAACGCGAGAGCTATATCAGCGGTATCAACAACTGGTACAAAAACTATCTGCTGGATTCGAATATCACAACCATAACCGGGTTTGCACGCTTTGTGGATGCACACACGCTTGACGTAGACGGCAAGCACATTACTGCAAATCGGATAGTCGTGTCGCCGGGTACAAAACCGGTTATACCGGATATTGCCGGGGCCGAACATGGCAGGACATCGGATGGTTTTTTTGCATTAACACAGCAACCCAAGCGGGTGGCGATAGTGGGTTCCGGCTATATTGCGGTGGAACTGGCGTGTTTGTTAAATGCTTTGGGTACTGAGGTTACAATGTATCTGCGACGGGAACATATTCTGCGCGATTTCGATAGCATGTTACGTGAAACTCTACTGGAACAAATGCTGGATGATGGCATTGATATTGTTTCGCGCACGCAATTAATGGAGGTGCGCAAACATGCCGACGGTAGCTTGATATTGATGGATGAAAACAATCGGCAGCATGACGGTTTTGATCAAATTATCTGGGCGATTGGCCGCGAGCCGAATACGCAAGGGATGCAACTGGATGTGGCCAATATTAAAGTCGATGAGCAGGGTTTCATCGTAACCGATTTAATGCAGCAAACCAGCGTCGAGAATATTTTTGCCGTGGGCGATGTCACCGGCCGTTCATCCTTAACGCCGGTGGCGATTGCAGCGGCACGCCGGTTGGCGGATCGTTTATACAATAATCAGACGAATCGGCATCTGGATTACCAGAATATTCCAACCGTAGTATTCAGCCACCCGCCGTTAGGTACCGTGGGCTTGACGGAAGAACAGGCGCGTGCGCAACATGGTGATGCAGTGAAAATCTATTCCACCCGGTTTACCGCCATGTATAACTCGCTGGCCGAACACAAGGTGCAAACCGCCATGAAACTGGTGTGCATCGGGCCGCAGGAAAAAGTGGTGGGCTGTCATATTATTGGCCCAGCTGCCGATGAAATGTTGCAAGGCTTTGCCGTAGCTGTGCGCATGGGCGCCACCAAAAAAGATTTTGACGACACCGTGGCGATACATCCATCCAGTGCTGAAGAACTGGTTACCATGAGATAACACCATGTCAAATCACATCCGCCCATTTAAAAATATACTGCCCAGAATCGCTACATCGGCCTATGTTGATCCGGCAGCCTGCGTCATTGGTGATGTGGTGATAGGCGAGGATTCATCGGTATGGCCAATGGTGGCTATTCGGGGTGATGTGAATGTTATCCGCATTGGTGCCCGCACGAATATTCAGGATGGCAGCGTGTTGCACGTTACCCACGAAGGCGGGCCGCTGAGCCCGGAGGGTAATGGCCTGTTTATTGGCGACGATGTAACCGTGGGCCATAATGTGGTGTTGCATGCCTGCACTGTGGAGAATGTTTGCCTTATTGGTATGGGATCCGTGGTGCTGGACGGTGCGGTGATAAAAAGTGGCGCTATGGTGGGCGCAGGTAGCGTGGTGGCGCCGGGCAAGGTACTGGAAGGCGGGTATTTGTATCTGGGCACACCGGCACGTCCGGCACGGCGATTGAATCAACGGGAAATCGATAATCTACTATATTCGGCGCAGCACTACGTAAAGCTGAAAAATGATTATGGTTGAGCAAGTTATGGGAAAGTTACCATCGTGTGTGTTATTGGGATAATGATTTTAAGGGCGCCTCTAAAAATAGTAATTTTTCCGTGAGGGCAAGGAAGCACCGCGCGGAGAACCGGAGTGTATAAGTCATACATGAGGATTCGAGCACGGAGCTGACGCAGCCATCGCGGAAAAAGTGCATTTTTAGAGGTGCCCTTAATTTAATGAGGATAGGAT
>JANOOU010000601.1:0-1968 GCA_031421475.1 Gammaproteobacteria bacterium
TTACATGCAGCCAATCTGGTCAAGGCACTGCATAAAATGGATTCGACAATAAGCATACATGGAATGGGCAGCACCCGATTACAGGAAACAGGTGCCACGCTATTGGTTGACTGCGCTGATATTGCTGTAGTTGGACTAGTAGAAGTGCTTGCTCATTACGGCGACATAAAACGCGCGTTAAATACTTTGACAGCTAGCTTACGTAACAACCCACCCGATTTGTTAATATTAGTGGATTATCAGGAATTCAATTTCCGTTTGGCAAAAACCGCCAAACAACTCGGTATAAGAGTTTTGTTTTATATCAGCCCACAAGTCTGGGCCTGGCGGCAGCATCGTGTACATACCATTGGAAAACTGATAGATATGATGGCTGTTCTTTTTCCATTCGAAGAAAAATTTTATCGAAATGCAAATGTACCTGTTACTTTCGTAGGCCACCCTCTGGTAGAGGATACACATCCAGATAAATCGGCCGATACGTGCATGGCTGAATACAATCTCGATTCAACTAAAAAAATTATCGGACTATTTCCCGGCAGTCGCAAAGGTGAAATCAAGCGTGTATTACCTGTATTACTGGATGCAGCTGAAATATTAAAAACAAAACATGCAGATTTTCAGTTTATTTTACCCGTGGCCAGTACACTTAACATTGCATTTATACAATCCTTTCTAGTCCGGCATTCGCATTTAAATATACGCGTTGTTAAGGATCGCCCCTACAATATTATGCAAGTCTGCCATGCAATTATGACAGCTTCCGGCACTGCCACACTTGAAATCGCACTGATGGGCATACCTAATGTAATTGTTTATCGTATTGCACACCTGTCTTATTTCATTCTCAAACGTATGATCACTATCGATAACATTGGTCTGGTCAATATTGTTGCCGAAAAGAATATTGTCAAAGAATACATACAGTACGAAGCGATAGCAGAGGATATTGCGGCTGAAATTGACAAATTGCTCTATAACGAAAGTTATCGCAATAATATGATTGTGGAATTAAGCAAGGTGAGAGAAAAACTGGGCAAGAAAGGCGGTTCCAATAATATTGCACAACTGGCTTACGACATGTTGTCGCCCGACTGGAAGCCCGCATAAAAAATATTAAAAGAATTAGCCCGAAAATAAAAAAAGAATATGTCTATATTATTTGTATTTATTTGTGGATCTCTTTTTATCTTTGATTCCCTAAGGAAGCTCTGATTAAGTCAAACAATACTATTTCATCTGTCATTCCCGAATGCTTTTGTCGGGAATGACAGATGAAATATCGCTGAGATTCCCGACAAAAGCATTCGGGAATGACGCTGGGTTTGTTGTGTTGATACTTGTTCAGAGCCTCCCTAACAGGCATGTTGTAAAAGTCAAAACCTTTGTATCAATTTTAGATGTTTTTCAACAAGCTGCTAACGAATAATGCCGCGCTGACTGGCGTTAATAAAATCTACAAAACGCTGCACTTCCGGGTATTTCTGCACCAGTGGCAAAACCGCAGCATTCACTTCGTCACGCGATTTGTGCGAGCGCACCAATAGCTTGTACGCATTAGTGATGGCACGTATGGCATCGTCTGAAAAGCCACGTCGTTTTAAACCAATTTTATTAACGCCAATGGGTTTGGCGTAATTTCCCGATACAATTAAATAGGGTGGTACGTCACGATTAATGGCCGAGCCCATACTGGTCATGGCGTAACCGCCAATACGTGAAAACTGATGCACCAGCGTAAAACCGCCCAATATTGCAAAATCTTCAACGGTTACATGTCCAGCCAGTGATGCTGAGTTGGCAAATACTATATTGCTTCCAACATGACAATCGTGTGCAACATGCACATATGCCATGAACAAATTATTATTTCCTATTCGGGTAACACCATTACCTTCTTTGGTGCCACGATTAAACGTTACGTATTCACGAATGGTATTGCTATCACCCAGCTCAAGTCGTGTTGGG
>JANOOU010000602.1:0-1952 GCA_031421475.1 Gammaproteobacteria bacterium
CGGTGTCTTCTATCGGTTCGCCACGACCCAGTTGGGTATCACGCGGCGATAAAAACAGGGCATGACCACCGAGCTGGGCCATACCGGCTTCAAACGAGACGCGGGTACGGGTGGAAGACTTTTCAAATAGCATGGCCAGCACTTTATTTTTGAGTGGCTCGTGTAGTTGTCCCGCGCGCAACATGGCTTTGAGTTCAATAGCGCGGCTCAACAGCCGACGCAATTCGTCCGGACTAAAATCCATCATGCTCAGAAAATGCCGAACAGTCATGCGAGCTCCATTACATATCAGGAATTGAGAAACGATTTCACCAACGCACTGAGGTCGTTGATGATGCGCTCGGCCTGTTCGTCACTCAGAATCAGCGGCGGTAACAGGCGGATAACTTTAGATGCGGTCACGTTGATTAACAGACCGCTTTGCAAAGCCAGAGTGGGTAACGCAGGGCAGTCACGATCGAGTTCAATGCCGATCATCAAGCCAAAACCGCGAATTGCTTTTACGCCCGCTACCTCGCGTAACTGTTGGTTGAAACCATCCTTTAACAGGTTTCCGAGATGGACAGCACGGGCGATCAGCTGTTGTGATTCCATGGTATCAATGACGGCATTGGCAGCGGCACATGCCAGAGGATTGCCGCCAAAGGTGGAACCGTGATTGCCGGGTTTGAATACCTCGGCGGCCTTGCCTTTAGCGAGGCAGGCACCGATCGGCACACCATTGCCCAGGCCCTTGGCCAGGGTCATGACATCCGGGTGAATGGTGCTGTGCTGAAACGCAAACCACTCGCCGGTGCGGCCCATGCCGGTCTGAATTTCATCCAGCATCAGCAGCCAGTCGTGCTGATCACACAGGGCGCGTAATTGCGGTAAAAAATCTGCATCCAGGCTGTTAATGCCGCCTTCACCCTGTATCGGTTCAATCAATACAGCGACCACATTCGGGCTGTTTTTGGCAATGATCTGCAATGCTTCCATGTCATTGTAAGGTGCACGAATAAAGCCCTGAACCAGCGGCTCAAATCCCGCCTGAATTTTGCGATTGCCGGTGGCCGTGAGTGTGGCCAGCGTACGGCCATGAAAACTGCCTTCAAAAACAATAATCGCCGGGTTGTCGATTTTTTTGTTATGGCCGTAAAGCCGTGCCAGTTTGATCGCGGCTTCGTTGGCTTCAGCCCCTGAATTACAATAAAACACACGGTCCATACCGGAAATACGTGCGAGTTTGTCAGCCAGTTCCTGCTGCTGTTTGATGCAATATAAATTCGATGTGTGAATCAGCTTGCCCGCTTGCTCGGTGATGGCACGGGTAATGGCAGGATGGGCATGACCCAGACCGCATACGGCTATACCCGACAATGCATCGAGATAGCTCTTGCCCTGATCGTCATACAAGATAGCGCCTTCGCCGTGGGTAAAACACACTGCCAGGGGGCTGTAGGTTGTCATCAAGTGTTCTGTGCTCATCTTAAAAACCTGTTACACAAAATTCGTGTGCAGAAAAAATTTGTTGCCGGAAGTTTAATCACCAAAACTGAAAACGGCAGCCCAAGCTGCCGTGGACGGTCATTATACCGACGCATCTTCGAATTACAAATGACACCCAAAAACAAAGGCGAGCTTGCGCTCGCCTTTTTTAACATCCATGGGTAATGCGTGTTACCTCATCGCCATGCCATGGGCGTAACCGATCATGCACATCAGCATGGGGATGGATAAAGCGGTATTGGTACGAGAAGCCAGTAACGCAACTTTCTTGGCGGTCGCTATGGCTTCTGGTGTGTGGGTCTTGCCATCGAGACCCAGAATTTTCTTCTGATTCGGCCAGATGAGCACCCAGACATTGAACAGCATAATGGTGCCAAGCCATGCGCCCAGGCCGATCACAGCCATGCCGCCTTGCAGCGTGAAGGCGTCGATGATGCCTTGCATGCCACCGCCGAGTTGTGCCA
>JANOOU010000603.1:0-2502 GCA_031421475.1 Gammaproteobacteria bacterium
CCTGGCCATGTACTGGAAAAATGGCCGCGCCAAAATTGAAATCGCCCTGGCCAAGGGTAAAAAAGAATACGACAAACGCGCCACCGAAAAAGATCGTGACTGGCAACGTGAAAAAGAACGTGTTTTTAAAGTACCTTTGAAACGGGGAAAAGAATAAAAGCTATTGTCTTTTATGAGCGTTTATTTGCGTTTTCTTTTATTCGCTATTGCTTCCAATTTTTCAAATCTATTTTTTCCACAAACAAGCCTCACCCAACCCCTTTAAATTCACTTCATGCGCGGACAGCTCTTCCACACTGGCACGCAACACGTTCAGGGCTGGGCGATTATTGTCAACCCGGCGCACCGGGCTCGACGCATGGCTTTGCCCTTGCGCCGTATCCTGGCCACCTAACATTAACGTAACCTGGCCACCGGTCATGCGTAAATACACTTCTGCCAGCAACTCGGCATCGAGCAAGGCACCGTGTAATTCACGGCGCGCATTATTCACTTCGTAACGTTTGCACAAGGCGTCCAGATTATTTTTTTGCCCCGGATGTTTTTGCCGTGCCATCACCAGCGAATCGTTAACCGTGCAATGGTCGGTCATCTTACCCCAGACCACATCTGCCAATGCCAATTCGTGATTCAAAAATCCAATATCGAATGGTGCATTATGAATAATTAATTCTGCGCCATTCACAAAAGCCATAAAATCGGAAATCACATCTGCAAAACGGGGTTTGTCCAGCAAAAACTCATTGCTGATACCGTGCACCTCAAATGCACCCTCATCAATTTTTCGTTCAGGATTAATATATTGATGCCAGGTATTTTCAGTAATGCGCCGGTTTACAACCTCCACACATCCAATTTCAATAATGCGGTGGCCTTGTGATGGCTCCAGCCCGGTTGTTTCTGTATCCAGTACAATTTGTCTCATTAACGTCATTCCGGTTAATTTTTTAAAAGAAGCCTGTGTTATTTTTTCTGAAAATGAAAATAAACAAAGGCCTGCTCTTTGCTGGCAGGCGTTATGTGAAGCTCGTGTTGCACCGAACGCAGCACAAAATCCGCACCCAGTTCGACACACATTTTCGCTTCATCATATTGCACTATATCCATATTACTGCATTGCGTTGGCCCGCCTGCTGCAAAGGTTGCCATCACCACATGGCCATTGGGCACTAATGCAGACTTTAAATTAGCTACATACAATTGCCGATCGGCTGCATCGGTTAAAAAATGAAATACTGCGCGATCATGCCACAGATCAAATTTTCGGCTGGGTGAAAACCTTGTAATATCTTCGACAAACCATTCAACATAGTCGGCCAGTTTTCCCAAACGGGATTGCGAATGCGCCAGTGCCTGCGCAGAAATATCCAACACCGCCAGGTTGTGATAATGCCCGGCGATTAAATGATCAACCAAGCGCGAGGCGCCGCCACCTATATCAATAATCGCGGCATCTTTTGACAAATGTAATGCATTAATCAGTGCCAGGGACAGCGTCGGTTGTTGCTGAAACCAGCTGACATCCAGCGGCGTTTTATCCGTGTAAACCTGTTCCCAATGTTGTTTTTTACTCATGCATTTAACCCGCCAGTACCGGAAATAAATCTTTCAAACCATTGGCCATAATTTCGATACCAATCGCCACCAGTATCAAACCCAGCATGCGATTCATAATACTCATGCCCATATTACCCATGTAACGCCCTATGGGTACAGCCATACGCAGCATGATCCAGAGAATGAATGACACCAACACAATAATTCCCATAACAATGAAGATATGCTGGGTGTGTATGGCAATACGATGTGATTCAATAATAACCGTACTGATGGCACCGGGCCCGGCCATCAGCGGAACCGCCAGCGGCACGATGGCAATGGCATCACGATCGGCCAGATCGATAGGCTCACGACTGCCCTGCCCGTGCAAGGTCACCAGTGCCATGAGTATCAAAATCAAACCGCCACCCACTCGAAACGATGCCAGGCTGGTACCTAAACCAGTGAGTATGGCTTCACCAAACAGCGCACTGACCAGCAGCACACCTGCTACTGTAAAAGCCGTGCGCATGACAATGCGCGCACGCTCTATTTGAGTGTAACCAACCGTAAGCGTGAGGAAAACCGGTATCGCCGCAAACGGATCGAGAATAACAAACAAGGCTGTAAAAAATCGAACGTACTCATTCCAGAATTCCATATTATTCTCTTTTATTTTAATCGTTGATCACACCCGTTATTACGGAAAAAATTTTGGTGGATGCGCGGCGCTTATCCACCCTACGCTATTGTTATTAACAGCTTGTTGAAAAACGCAAAATCTTTGAAGGATATGCTCTTGCTTTTATTCACGTTTAATTTATCGGTGATTAAATAGACCCTTCACTTTCCGTTCAGCAAGGCCTGCAACTCCGGTATACAGGAACCACAGTTAGTACCCGCTTTTATTTTTTTGCCAAAATCCGCCACGGTTTCTACCTCGCCACTGGCAATGAGTTTTAG
>JANOOU010000604.1:0-7005 GCA_031421475.1 Gammaproteobacteria bacterium
GGTAATACCTGTATAAATTACGCCGGGACCAACAACTTGCGGATTAAGATCCGAAAATGACAGAACAAAATGCTTTGCGGATATTACGTTTGCGTACGGGCCGCCTGTGCCTGAGTTCCCACGTGCACCTGCCTCATCACTACCACAACTGGCAAGGACGGTCGTTAATGTTAAAGCGCACAAAAGTGCTGACGTTTGTTTTAACGCGTTGATTGCAGGTTTGATTTTGCGAATGTGGCGCTGAAAATATTGTGCCTTCATGGATATGTCTCAGTTTTCAAAGGGTTTGGTTCAGAGTGCCAAAGTATCTTTCAGTATTTTAGGTGTAACGAAGATTAGTAACTCGGCCTTTTCATCTGATTCTATCGAAGAACGGAACAGAGCGCCAATCAATGGTAGATCTGCCAATACAGGTACTTTTGTTACAGTGTGAAGGGTATTGCTTTCGTACACACCACCCAGCACTACGGTGTCGCCATTATTTACAAGTACCTGGGTTTTTACTTCTCGCCTGTCAATACTAGGTACATTGACCCCATTGCCTGCGTCGAATATCTGTCCAACCGAATCCTTGTTAACGGTTAAATCCATGATAAGGCGGTCATCGGGTGTGATCTGCGGCTTAACCTTAATACTTAATGCGGCTGTTTTGAACGATACGGTCGTGGAGCCGCTGGAAGAGGCGCTTAAATAGGGTATTTCAACGCCGGATATTATTTGTGCTTCTGTGCGATCAGCCGTCACCACCCGCGGGTTGGCGACAATTTCAGTGTTGCTTTCGGCCTGGCGTGCCGAGAGTTCGAGCTCTAGCAGATTGCCGCCGCTGAGAATGGCAAAGGCAATGCTGCCTGCTGCACCTATAACCGGCATGTTGACGTTCATTCTATCGTTTAATTCAATTTCATCGCCATTTATGATGGCAGTGTGTGCTTCCAGGTGCCCCGAAGTGGATGCTAACCTGCCACCTACACCCGTGCCGGAATTATCCAGATCAGTTGATCTACCCAAGCGCACGCCCAATTCTTTTGCAAAGTCATCTGTCGCGATAACGACGCGCGATTCAACCAAGACCTGTCTGACCGGCACATCCAGCTGCGTCAGCAGACGCCGGACTTCAGTAATGTTTTCGTCGGTATCTTTGATCATGAGCGTGTTGGTGCGCTCATCAATAAGGACCTGGCCGCGTTCAGACAATAAGCCACTTTTTCCGGCTTCACCTTTGAATAACTTTTCAAGATCAATGGCCTTGGCAAAGTTGATCTGGAAATGTGCGGTGCGCAAGGGTGCGAGCTCGGTTGCCTGCTGTTTGGCTTCCAGCTCGATCTTTTCCTGTGCGGCTATTTCTTCGCTGGGGGCGACCAGTACCACATTGCCGTTTTCACGTTTATCCAAACCTTTTGCCTTGAGAATAATGTCAAAGGCCTGATCCCAGGGAACATTTTTCAAACGCAGGGTGAGATTGCCATCCACGGAATCACTCACAACAATATTCATGCCGGTAAAGTCAGCAATAAGTTGCAGCACTGCACGCACCGGTATGTCTTGAAAGTTAAGTGACAGGCGATCGCCTACATAACCAAATTTTTGCTTCTTGATGTCTTCCAGCTCTTTCTTTGAAATGGGTTTTAATTCAATGGAGAAGGTTTTGTCAGTTTGATAGGCAAGATGCTCAAAATTGCTGTCGACGGGATCAATCTCAATCCGCGCGGCATTGTCCAGAATAAAGCTGTCGATAGCCTTGACCGGTGTGGCAAAGTCGGTAACGTCTAATCGTTGATGTAAATTGGCAGGCAGGCTTGCGCCAATAAATCTTATTATGACCTTGCCATTCTGTTCGCTAACATCGACAGGTATATTGGCATCAGATAGCTGAATAACGACACGGCCTTCGCCTTTCTCACCACGGCGAAAATCAACTTTCTTTACGCTACGAACCGGCTTGTTGCCTTTATTGGGCGCAGCATCGGCCTGTAGCACATTCGATGTGGATTGAACGCCAGAGTCATTATTGAGAGTCACTATAATTTTGTTATTTTGTGTTTCCACACGGTAAGGCACAATCTGCGCAAGATTCAGGATCATACGGGTTTTGTCTTTTGCAGTAATGGTGGTAACGGAGTCCGCTATGCCTGCACCTATCGGCTGGGTTTTTTGCTTGAGTTTGCTGACGGTATTCGGGAAATCGAAGGCGATACGAGCCGGGTTGTCGATCGTAAAGCTGACCGGCTTCTGAGCGGCATCTGCCATGGTGATGATAATTTGCAAGCGATTACCTGCCAGGGCGGTGTAGGTAATATCATTGATACTGTTAGGCGCAGCCCAGGCATGACCCATGCCGGCAAAGGTTAAAAGTATCAGCCCCGATATACGCGTTTTGATATGGGTGATGATATTAATGTTGTTATACATGTTGTGACTCCACTTTAATTTTCGCCTACGCCGAGTGTGGCATTGCGTTCAACGTAATTACCCATGCCATCTGCAACCACCTCAAGTAACTCAATTTTCTCTTCAGACACGGCTGTGATTTCACCTTCATTGCTGCCGAGGTGATTGCCGACTTTTACGCGATGAACCGTGTTCTGCGGGTCTTTGATCAAACCCCAAATTTGGTTACCTTTTTCCAATACACCAACCATACGTAGTGTATCCAGAGGAAAATGCTCAAGCGGTTCGCGCGTACGTTGGTTGCGCGTAGGTTTATCTACGGCATCACCATTGCCTTCTAGCTGGAAGGCGGTTTCAAACGGGTCGCGCAAGTCGCCGGCCGAATAAATAAAATTGGTATAGGCCTCGAACTGTGGTATAGGCTCAACGCTGCCAACATGTTTGGTTTTTGTCTGTTCAATAAATTCGTTAAGGTCGCTGACGTCCTGGCCGCAGGCACTAAGTACCAAGGCAGAAAATAGAATCAACAGGCGAAAAATTTTTGGTGTGATCATTTTTTGCCTCCTGCATTAACGTTGGTTTGAGCCGCTGCGTCGGTTTCATCCATGTATTGGTAGGTAACAGCGCTCATCTCCATTTCTAGCAGCACACCTTTTTTGTCTTTAGGTTGGTTAATGGTGATGTTTTGCAGAGTTACGATACGCGGTAATGCAGCCACGCCACTAACGAAGCGTGAAAATTGGTGGTAGCGTCCTGTAACACGAATTTTAATGGGGAATTCTTGATAAAATTCTTTAGGGGACAAACCCTCGGGTTTGAAATATTCAATATCTAAACCACTGGCTATTGCAGTTTGTGATATATCAACCAACAGGGTTTCAATTTCAGTTTTATTCGGCAATTGACGTAACAAGGCGCCAAACGAACGCCGCATATCTTCGAGTTGCTGTTTGTAGGCTTCCAGATTTGAAGCTTTGGATGATTTTATATCGAATTCATTTCTGAGTTCGCTTTCTTTTAACTCGGCCGATTCCAATAGCTTGAGCTGGGGTTTGGTGAACATGAAAAAACTGGCAATTGCTATTACAACACACACCACCGATATGACTGCAATTTTGGCTGACATCGGTGCCGAGCCAATTTTTTTCAGATCATTTATATCGATATTTTGTAAATCTTGAATTAATTCGCCGATATCAATTTCGGAAAGTTTTTTCATGGTTTACTCTCCTCAGCGGCCTGTTTTGCATCGGCTTCTTCATGAGGGGATGTTTGTGCCAGTTCCAGTATAAGTTCACTGCCGCGCCCGTCTTTGCGTTTGGCTTCAATAACTTTGAGCCTGGGGTTTTTCATCCATTCCGAAGCCTCAATGTTGCGCATGTAGGCCGATACGCGACCGTTGGATTCCGAGATGCCTGTAAATTCGAAATTATCACCGGTTTGCTTGAGCATGGTCAGGTAAATGCCTTCAGGCAGGGTGCGTACAATTTCATCAAAAACGTGCACAACCTGAGGTCGTTTTTGTTGCAATGATTGAATTATTTTCATGCGTGAAAGTAATTGTGTTTTAGTGCTTTCCAGTTCGGCAATTTGTTTTAATTGCTCTTCGAGTTTTGTTATTTCGCTGGTGAGCATATTATTGCGGACATTTTGATTATCAATCATTTTTGCAATGTTGACATGTATCAGCAAAAAAATGGCGGCCGTGAGTACTGCCGAGATAGCCAACAGGCTGGCAAACTGTCTGGTCTGCTCTTTACGGAGTTCATCGCGCCAGGGGAGTAGATTAATGCGTGCCATCAGTCAAAGCTCCTCATGGCCAGGCCACAAGCAATCATCAGTGCCGGGGCGTCATTGCTCAATGCCTGTGCGTTGACTTTGCTGGTGAGTTCCATGTTGGTAAATGGATTTGAGATGATAGTTTTAATACCCAGATTGGATTCAATCAAATCTTCAATGCCGGGAATGGCGGCGCAACCGCCGGCTAGTGCAATCATGTGGACGGTTTGGTGTTGGCCTGCGGTGTAAAAAAACTGCAGAAAACGGCTGACCTGTTGTGACATGGTCTCTTTGAAGGGTTCCAGCACTTCGGGAATATAGTTATCGGGCAAGCCACCCACTTTTTTAAGTCGGCCGGCTTCTTCGTAAGCCAGACCATAACGCCGCATAATTTCTTCAGTGAGTTGCTTACCGCCAAAAGCCTGTTCACGGGTATAGATAAGGTCACCGTTTTCCATCACATTGAGACTGGTCATGGTGGCGCCAATATCAATTACCGCCAAAATGAATGGATGGTTTTCATCGGCACTTCTTAGTTCATCAGGTGTCAGCAGCCGTGCAGCGTTTTCTATCGCGTAGGCTTCTATATCAACAATCTTGGTGATCAGGCCTGCTATGCCGGTGGCAGCCGTACGCAGTTCAACATTCTCGCTACGTGAGGCGGCGAGTAAGACGTCGACCGTGTCGGGGTTGCCTTTGGTGGGGCCCAGAATCTGGAAATCGAGATTAATTTCTTCCAGTGGATAGGGGATATATTGATCGGCTTCGAGTTCGATCTGCATTTCCATGTCATTTTCAGTGAGGGTGGCGGGCATGGTAATAATTTTGGTGATAACCGCAGAGCCTGCTACAGCGACAGCCGTGAACTTGCATTTGCTGCCTGATTTTTTCAGCGCTCTTTGCAAGGTTTCGCCTACGGCTTCAACATCCTGAATATTTTTTTCGACCACAGCATTGGCCGGCAGGGGTTCCACGGCAAGACTTTCGACGCGGTAACCCCTGTCGGTTTTGGCGAGTTCCACCAGCTTGATGGATGTGGAGCTGATGTCGATTCCCAGAATTCTGGGCTGATTGCGTTTCAGTTGAAACACGTTGCCAACCTCTATTGTTTATTCATTAAGCATAGGTAGTTATAGCCGCATTGTGCGGATTTGCATTAAATACTAGCCGCAAGTGCCGAATAATACTAGTCTATTTTTTTAAAACATATATTAAGAGCCTTGGACTCGACGATATAATGAGCTGCCGTTTTGATCAGGGGCTGCGAAGCGGATGCGTTCGGGTAGGGATCTATATCTGTCCGAACGTGATAAATACATATAAAGTGCGCATCGATTGGTGAGACCGGCCATTTCAGCCAGAGCCAGTGAGGATATACGGACACTATGCAAAAACTATTCAGTAGTCTGCGAGCATTTCAGCGATTTGTATCCATCAGTCTTAAAGTGGTGCTGGCGATGCTGGTATTAACGTTGGCCTCCGTGGTGGGGTTGTATGTGTATCTTGAGCCCAGGCTGCCTTCAATTGATGATTTAAAAGACGTGCAATTACAGGTGCCGTTGCGGGCTTATTCAACCAACGGCGGTCTGATTTCCGAGTTTGGAGAAAAACGTCGCTCCCCTAAATCATTGGCTGATATACCCGAGAAATTGCGTCAGGCCTTTCTGGCAGCTGAAGATGACCGGTTTTACGAGCATCCCGGTGTTGATTATCAAGGCATTTTACGTGCGGCAATGAATCTGGCTACCACCGGCGAGCGTGGTCAGGGCGGCAGCACCATTACTATGCAGCTAGCGCGTAATCTGTATTTAACGAGCGAAAAAACCTATACCCGGAAATTAAGCGAAATTCTACTCGCATTCAAAATTGAACAGGTGCTGAGCAAAGACCAGATTCTGGAGTTGTATCTCAACAAGATTTATTTGGGTAACCGGTCTTACGGTGTGGCTGCGGCAGCTCAGGTGTATTACGGGAAACTGCTGGCAGATCTGGATTTAGCGGAGATGGCGATGATCGCGGGCTTGCCAAAGGCGCCTTCAGCATTTAATCCGGTGATTAATCCTGATCGTGCGACTATTCGCCGGGATTACGTGTTAGGTCGCATGCATACCCTGGGTTATATCACCGAACAGGAACAAATAGCCGCGCGTGAATTACCCTCCAACGCCCGTTTACATGATACGCCGATTGATGTTTCAGCGGCCTATGTTGCTGAAATGGTACGTGCTGAGATGGTGAGCCGATTTGGCGAAGATGCCTATACCACGGGTTTGCGTGTGTATACCACGATTGATGCGCGACTTCAGGAAGCCGCCAACGCCAGTTTGCGAAATACACTGCTTGAGTATGATCAGCGCCACGGTTACCGCGGTGCCGAGCGGACGATTAGCATAGAGGAGGGTGCAGAGATTGAGACCTTGTACCCGGAATGGGATCGTCAGCTGGACGAGCTGGGTCAGCATGGCAATTTGTTGCCGGCATTGGTGACTAAGCTTGCTGAGAAATCGGTACAGGTTTATTTGAAAGGCGCTACTGTGCTTGAGTTGCCCTGGGAGTCAATGTCCTGGGCGGCACCTTATAAATCAGCCAGTGCCATAGGGGTTGCGCCGGAAAAAGCGGCCGATGTGGTTAAACGTGGCGACATCATCCGTGTTTACAAGGATGCCAATAATGTTTGGCGCATGGGGCAGATACCCGAAGCGCAAGGTGCTTTGGTTGCGGTGGATCCGAATGACGGTGCTATTCGCGCATTGGTAGGCGGCTATGATTTTTATCGCAGTAAATTTAACCGCGCAGTACAGGCCAAACGACAGGTTGGTTCCAGTATTAAACCTTTTA
>JANOOU010000605.1:0-1709 GCA_031421475.1 Gammaproteobacteria bacterium
TGACATTCTGCGCACGCTGGAACGGCTAGGCCTGCATAGCGATGAATCAATCCTGTACCAAAGTCAACGTACCGCCGCCTACAACGATGCTCTGGATATATTGCAGAAAAGCCGCGTTGTCTATCCGTGCGTGTGCAGCCGCAAGGAAATTGCTGACTCTGCTACACATGGCATAGAGGGACAAATTTATCCCGGCACTTGTCGTAATGGTGTGCCGCAGCATAAACAAGCCAGGGCAATCCGTGTGCGCACCCATTCCCGAGCCATCGCATTCGAAGACGCTTTGCAAGGCACTATTACCCAATCACTGGGAAATGAGATCGGTGACTTTGTTGTCCTGCGTGCCGACGGGATATTTTCTTATCAGCTCGCAGTGGTAGTAGATGATGCTACCCAGAACATTACTCATGTGGTTCGTGGCGCTGATCTGCTGGCTTCTACGCCGCGACAAATTTATTTACAAGGCTTGCTCAATTTTGCTACACCTGGCTATATGCATCTACCCATTGCCGTGAACGCCCAAGGTGAGAAACTGAGTAAACAAACCTTGGCAGAACCAGTGAATAGTGATCAGCCGGTAAAAACGCTACTGCGGGCATTGACATTTTTGCGGCAAAATCCGCCAGATGAACTGGCAGATAGCGATCTGGGATCACTCTGGCACTGGGCCATTACCAACTGGAGTGCAAATAATTTAACCGGGATTAAAGCCGCACCGGTTTCTTGCGATTCCGGATAAATTGAATGATCCCGGGAAGAATAGAAATAAAAACAATGAGCAAAACCATCACGGTGAGGTTATCTTTTATCACTGGAATATTGCCGAAGAAGTAACCGCCCACGGTAAAGAAACTGATCCACACCAAACTGCCCAGCGCGCTGAAAATAACGAACAGACGGTAGCGCATCATGCCGATGCCGGCCACGAAAGGCGCGAAGGTGCGCACGATGGGAAGAAAGCGCGCAAACAGAATGGTCTTGCCGCCATGTTTCTCGTAAAATGCATGGGTTTTTTCCAGATGCTCGCGTTTTAAGAAGCGCCCGTTGGAAAATTTGACCAGACGTACGCCGATCAAACGCCCTATCCAATAATTGGTATTGTCGCCGGAAAATGATGCCACCATCAGCAGTGGCATCAGCAGGCCCAACTCCAGCGCACCCATGCCGCATAGCGCACCGGCCACGAACAATAACGAATCCCCCGGCAGAAAAGGTGTGATCACCAGCCCGGTCTCGCAGAAAATAATCAGGAAGAGGATGCCATATACCCAGACGCCATATTCCTGGGTCAAGGCCAGCAGGTGTACGTCCAGACGCAGGACAATATCAATAAAAGTCGTGAGCAATTCCACAGGCTAGGGCAACACTTCTTCTGCTGTTTTTTCAGGTTTGATGAAATCCTCGCGCGATACACCCATTAACATCAGCAGGGGGCTAGCTACCAATACCGAAGAGTAGATACTGAACAGAATTCCGATCGTTAACGCCAAGGCAAAATAGTGTAACGTCTCGCCACCCAGAAACAGCATCGCGGTCACCATCATCTGGGTTGAGGCATGCGTGATGATAGTGCGCGACATGGTGCGGGTGATGGCGTTATCAATGATTTCCGCCACGCTAGCCTTGCGCATCTTGCGGAAATTCTCGCGGATCCGGTCAAACACCACCACCGATTCATTTACCGAGTAACCCAGCACGGCAAGCAGCGC
>JANOOU010000606.1:0-1793 GCA_031421475.1 Gammaproteobacteria bacterium
TACTATCCTGCCAGCAAATTGATTCCCAACCGCTTCGGCATTAATGAACCGGCTTACCATCCACGCTTGTTGTTACGTGCACGCCAATTAAATTTGATCCTGCTACCTCTGGTTGCGTTTGACACACAAGGCAACCGACTAGGCATGGGCGGCGGATTTTATGATCGCAGCCTGGCGTTTACGCGCTATCGTAAACAAGTACATAGCCCGCAATTAATTGGCCTGGCACATGATTTACAAAAAATTGAACAGCTCCCTTGCGAATCCTGGGATATTCCACTCAACATGATCGCAACCGAAAAAACAATCTATCAATTCTGAGCACATACCATGAATTACTGGTTAATGAAATCCGAACCCGATGCATTCGGCATAGATGACTTAAAACAACGCCCGCAACAAACCGAACACTGGGACGGCATACGCAATTATCAGGCGCGCAATATGATGCGTGACGATATGAAGAAGGGTGACCAGATATTTTTCTACCACTCCAATGCGCCGCAAATTGGTATAGTGGGCATGATGAAAGTGGTGCGTGATTCTTACCCGGATTTCACCGCACAAAATCCAGATTCGAAATATTACGATCCAAAAAGCAACAGTGACAATCCGCGCTGGTTTATGGTGGATGTTAAATTTATACGTAAGTTTAAACGCATTATTACGCTTGATGAGTTAAAACAACATGCAGATGCGCTGGGAGACATGGCGCTATTGCGCAAAGGCAACCGGCTGTCGATCAATCCGGTTTCCGAAGAACAGTGGAATTATATTTTGGGGCTGGAATAGAAAAAGAGAACGCAAATGAACGCGAATAAACGCAAATGTATATAGGCTGTGTAGTATTGTAGGTCGGCCTCTAGGCTGACGCGTTTAGTTTGTTAATGCGATAAAGCATTAGCCTGAAGACACTCCTCGATTACACAGCGGAAAGACAAGAAATATATTTGCGTTTATTCGCGTTCATTTGCGTTTTCTGTTTCTTTTTTTCTACGACAAGAATAATTTATAAACCGGGTTATCCGTTTCTTCCCACCAGCCATAACCCAGATCATCCATATATATTTTCAGATCCTTGCGCTCGTCCGGTGGCACTTGCAAACCCACCAACACACGGCCATAAGCCGAGCCATGATTACGGTAATGAAACAAACTGATATTCCAGCGGTTACCAATGTGCGTTAAAAAGTTCAGCAAGGCGCCTGGGCGTTCAGGAAACTCAAAACGATAGATCACTTCGTTGTCTAATCCCGGCGCATGCCCACCCACCATATAGCGCACATGCATTTTGGCCATTTCATTATCTGTCATGGCCAGCACCGGATAACCTTCCGTTTTTAATTTTTGCACCAGCTGATCCAGCTCCGCCGCACCTTCACTTAACTGAATACCCGCAAAAACGTGTGCCTGTTTTGAATCCGCATAACGATAATTAAATTCGGTAATGCCACGCTTGCCTATGGTTTTGCAAAATTTGCGAAAGCTACCCGGATGCTCTGGAATAGTGGCCGCAATTAACCCCTCACGCTGCTCGCCCAGCTCGGCACGCTCGGCGACGAAACGCAGGCGATCGAAATTCATGTTCGCGCCACAGGCGACCGCGACCAGGCTGCGATCGGTTGCCTGATGGCGTTCGACCCAGGCTTTGGCGCCGGCGATCGCCAGTGCGCCGGCGGGCTCCAGAATCGAGCGCGTATCCTCGAACACATCCTTGATCGCCGCGCAGATCGCGTCATTGTCGACCAGGATCATCTCATCGACCAGTTCACGGCAAAGCTTCAAGGTATGCG
>JANOOU010000607.1:0-2236 GCA_031421475.1 Gammaproteobacteria bacterium
AATTGCGCAATACGTTCCGGCACGACCTGAATCGTTCGTTTTTCAGGGGGCAGTTCTATACTGGAAATATACAAAGCCAGTGCCAATGACACCACCATAACCAATACGACCAACACCGTAAATGCATTGTCACCACTGCGACGCGGATTCCATTCCAGTGCCAAATCACGATACGTCTCCGTCATCAGCTTTTCCTTTTGGATATCTGAGTCGCAGCGAATGCTATACGTGTGTAATTAGCCTGACGGCATGTCGCAAGAATCTTGCGTAATAATTCATACGGAATTTTTTCATCGCCCATGATCGTTACGGCGAATCCCTTACTAAGATCCTGTTTTTTTGCGACGGATTTCTGTGATTGGAATTTAAGCTCATCAACCAGTTCACGAATAATAGTGTCCTGCACAGCGAGAGCCTGGGAGGTTGCTATCACTTTTCTGTCTTGTACCAATATGTCTTTATGAGTCACCATAATGACCAGGGTTTCATCCGGATACTTTTGGGCACTAGAGGTAGGCAGAGTTAAATCTTTGGCGCTGGGAAGTTGCTGTACACTCGAAGAATTAACTAACAGAAAAAACACCAGAATCGTAAAAACGTCCATTAAGGATACGAGATTTAAACCCCCGCCCTTGTGACGTTCATGCTGCTTCTGCATGCGTAGAGCACGTTTGGACATTTTCATCATGGCACAGGCTCCGGCGCCAATGGCTCAGACATTTCAACTGGCAAGTCTGGTGCATCACCAATAGAAACATTCGGGAACAACTCCACCGTTTCAAGAGTAGCAAACCGAACTACATCGGCACTTCGCACTTTGTCCATCACCCGAATCAGTGTTTTATAGTCAACACTGCGTTCAAGTAATAACATGATGTTTTTTTCTTCAGGAAAACGGGATTTAATTTCCACCAATACAGAGGTAAACGCATTCCAATCAATATTATCCTCGGTACGGTCAAAACGCTTGATCAATCCGAGATTGGCATCCTGAATATCAAAACTGTGTTCACGTATACACAGTTCCAGGTGCAACTTAACTGTATCCTCCTGCCTGGCAATTGCATCTAATGCCGGAAGTTTTAACTCCAGAATGGTCACTTTGGAAAACACAGCCGAGATCAACAAAAACGGGATCAATATAACCATCAAATTCATAAAGGTGGTTACATCCAGCTCAACCTCTTCACTGATGCGCCGCTTACCCGCCAGTTTCATAGTCAACTTCCTGATACATAATTAGATGGACTAATGATCTTTGCTAATCAGGTTTAGACACTTGACAGCTGCCATTTCAAGGCTATCTATTAACCGTGCTGTTTTAGCTTGAAGATAGGAATGGATGAGAATTAAAGGAATGGCCACCACCAGACCAAACGCCGTGGTATTCATCGCTACCGAAATACTCCCCGACAATAAATCAGCTTTTTCTGCCGGATCAGCAGCGGATACGGCAGAAAATGCATCAATCAATCCACTAATCGTGCCCAACAAACCCAATAAAGTCGCAATATTCGCGAATGTAGCCAGATAATGGGTGCGTTGTACCAGATCCGGCATCACTTCCATCATGCCTTCTTCCATGGCCGCCTCTATATCTTCACGGCGTTTGGTAGCACCCAAGCGGGAAAATCCATAATTCAGCATCAATGCCAAGGGCGTCTTGAGCTCCTGCACCGTTTTGATGGCCCGGGCGTAATCATTGGCTTTCAGCATGGGTACTAACTGCCCCCACACCCGATTCGTTTTTCTGACCGTATTCGTGATATAGAGAAAACGTTCCAGGGCTATGGCCAGCCCCAGGGCCAGCACCGCCAGAATGGGGTACATGAATGCACCACCTTCCTGAAAAAATTTAACAGTTTCCATGAGTTACCCCTATTCAATTGTATTCGGAAAAATCTGGCGTATTTTATCGGTAAATATATTCACTGCAATTGATTTTTTAAGAAACCGATAAACAACAGTCTGAAGTCACCGGAAATCGATAGCGTCATTGCACTATATGACGCGCATGCACACTTGCGATATCCAGGCGTGTACAAATTAAATTGTAAGTTATCCCTGTCTTTTCAATGATTTACAATCACAACCATCACGATACGATAAATTGCAGGATCCATTGCCAAGCACTCCCCGCAGAGCGGCTGCGTCATATTACCTGATTTGTGAATTGCGATAAGCCTTTATGCGCCACGATCAGGATAAAGGGCGACATACAAACCCAACACCCAGC
>JANOOU010000608.1:0-1735 GCA_031421475.1 Gammaproteobacteria bacterium
CATGGCCAGCAGTAATGCTTCATTGAACTTGAATGCCGCACCAATACCAATATTGCCAGGGGTATTGATTTCACCGCCTTCGGCGAACAGGTTGCGGTATTTGTCAAACTCTTTCATGTAAGTTTGGCTGGTGTACTCCGCTCCTAGTGTTAGATCATTGTTCATGTACTTGCCCAGCCAGCCCAGCCGCAAACCGGCACCATAAGTGACTTCTGCGCCTTGATCCGTTAGCTTGCCACTGGCACCATCGTCGGCAGTGAACGTGGTAAATTTTTCCAGGCCAAAGGCCTTGAACACCTGCACGCCGATGATGAGCGAGGCGCCCACGGTGTTGGTGTCATCCAGTTTCATTGCGATAGTCGGATTTATGTCCATGACCAGCAGCGATACACCCATCGGAACGTTCAGATTCACACCGTCATCCACGTTGTACAAATTGAAATTGTACTGGCTGCCGCCGCCACCAACCCCTGCCATGGTAAAACCATAACTGATATCACCATCGCTCCAGCTTGCGCCCATGTTAGGCATCACATACACGCCTTTATCAGCAATGGTGAAGTGCTGTGGTGCGCTTTCCGCAGTTGTGCGCTCTGTGCCTTGCCCGAGCGTAGCTTCTGCAGAGGCTTGGAATATATCGCCGCCTATATCAAACCGGTTGCCGGTGAAGGCCATGGTGGCCGGGTTGGTGGCGCTGGTGAGTGTGTCATGGGTTAGGGCAATGGATACTCCGCCCATGCCGTTTGACTTGGTGCCGTTGGAAATCAGGAACATGCCATTGGTTGCAAAGACTGATGCCGGTGCCGCTAATCCTAGCGAAATGCTGACAGCAAGCGCGCGCTTGATGTGTTGGTTGGTCATATTTTTCCCCTGTTGTGCGTCATTACATTTTGTTTGATGAAGTTTTTATATTCCACTGCTTATTTTTTGCAGCGATGTGTGGGCGATATTGCTGGCCGAAAAAGAAGATGTCAAGAACATCAGTGCAGATTAAAACATCACGGTTTTCTAATTTTCTTTGTGTGATTTTTATACACCCCGATTTGTGTTTGAAGTTGTTTAACCAAAACAATCGATTAGAACAATCGATTAGCAAAGACTGCGTGGTGATTTCCAGTCATTGTTATTGACCCGGCCAGGTTTATTCGCGAGTCCATTCGTGCTGAGCCTGTCGAAGCACAGCCCTTCGACAAGCCTGTCCTGAGCGAAGTCGAAGGGCTCAGGGCGAACGGTATTCATGTTTAAATCGTGCCGGATCAATAGCTGTGGAAACGAATGTGGACCACTCACAGGCGTTAAACCTTAGGCGTGTGCCGAACAGGTGTTTTGTAGAAGATCGGGCGTAGCCGGTGTTGTTTCTTGAAAAAACAAATTATTGACATTTATTGAAAGCGCGTGAGATAAGCCTCGGGTGTTCGGGTATCTGCCAGAGGGAATTGAATTTGGTGTCTCCCTTCTTGCACGTCCTGTGCGCTGCTGTAATGTTAATTTTTTGGTTTCACACAACTGAGTACATCAACCTGAGGGATTATCCTAATGTATAAAAATGTTTTTAATCGAGCCGTTCTGTATGGCATTGTTTTTTCTACGAGTGCAGCAGCGTTTGCGACGAACAATTACCCCACACTAGCACCATACCCGGACACCATTTATGTTCGCAAGAGCTGCGGTACGATGGCTAATTGCGGAACAACAATAGATGAGGCAGGGACATGGATGGGATATAAGCAGCCCA
>JANOOU010000609.1:0-3180 GCA_031421475.1 Gammaproteobacteria bacterium
TTGTTCAGGCTGGTTTGCCGAGTAACTGACATAAATCAGCTGACTACCCATTTGGCCCTGATAAATCGCCAGATTTTTGGTAAGTTTTTTCGCCACCCACTCACGCAGCGTACCGGTACCCTCTGCAAAACCGCTGGCATAATCCTTTTTTTCTGTCAGCTTGAGACGATCAACCACAGCCAACAACACTTCCTGGGTTTGCATCAACTCAATCTGTGTAGCAATGTAGCTACCGAGCTGACCAACTGGCAGCTCCTTGCCATTCAATGGATCGTTGACCTCATAGTTCACCATCAGCGTGACGGTGGCGGTATAGGTTCGCGGCCACATCTTGAGGGTGACGACAGTGATCGACAAAACAACAAACATAATGAACAAACTCAGCTTCCGATAAGCCATCACTATCGAAAGAATTTGCGCCAGCGAAAGTCCAGGATAAACAAAGTTCAGTGGAACCACCGGTGTCATCACTGATACGCCATGTTCCCGGGAAACAGCAGGGAGATTATTCATAAATAAGCATCAGTCCTGGAACAAGATAGCGCGCAGAGAAACGATTACAACGACAGAAAAAGATTCGTTGCCCTGATCAAACGACACCCTCACTGCCCGTAAACTTGCTCGACAGTTCGTGGTGGTGTGAGACTGCTTTTTATAGCAGCGTCGTTTTAGCGTCTGTGCGTTGTCGTACACAAGCTGTTGCTCCTGAGCACGCATGCACCCTCATTTTCAATAACACACGTTATTGAAAATGGAGAAAAATAAAAATCGCATTTTATTTTTCGTGCGCTGAGATCCCCAGGAAGGAATATGTGGAAGCAGTGGTGGTGGATCTGTCAAGGACACCAGCCGCCATGCGCAGGGTGGACAGGATTACTTTCATAAACAAAGTCGCAAGGCTTGTACTGCCAAAGAACCTCTAATTAAGCCAGGAGGGCGCCAAAACTCAACTTTAGGCACTGCACTTATCCACCCTGCATTTATATTTTTTTGACTTAATCAGAGATTCCTAAGAGCGCAACCGCACAGACCTGTACGCGTGCCGGCGTCAAGCTGCCAGCATGCAAATTCGCATGGCTAAGTCTTCAGGAAATTGAAATGAAAATACTTTTAATCACAGCTGTTCTTGCAAGCAGCACAATTCTGGGCACGGGTTGCGCAAGCTATGGCACCGATAAAAAAGATATCGCCGATAGCTCGTATGAGAACGAACAGAGCGGTCACAGCCATCAGACTGGTCGCGAAGTTGTTTCCGATTCGGTCATTACAACCAAGGTTAAATCAGCATTACTGACGGCAAAAGATGTCGACTCATTAGCCATCAGCGTTGAGACTTTCGACGGCACCGTGCAATTGGCCGGGTTCGTGCAATCACAATGGCAGATTGATAAAGCGATACAGATCGCATCGGCGGTTGACGGGGTTCAAAGCGTCAAAAATGATCTAGTCAAAACGGCCAAGTAATACGTATTGATAGTCGCTCCTGCTTCGAGTGAAAACAGCTGCGATTATCAATTTACTAACACGTGTAACAACGTGTAAGGGGATAACACATGAAAGAGTTTATAACGGATGCGCACGAAATAGAAACCGCAGGTCAATCCGTCAGTGATCGTATCGCCGAGCTGGGCGAGCAAAACTGGAGTCGCGATAAATCACAAATCCTAGCAAATAAAGAAGCCATTAATTTGAGTGATGAACAATGGGCAGTGATTGTTTTTTTGCGTAAATATTATATGCAGCATGGCTTGCCTATGCATGCGCGAAAAATCGCCACGGCGCTCAATGAACATTTTATCAACCAGGGCGGTAACGAATATTTGTACCAGCTGTTTCCCAAAGGTCCGGTGTCACAAGGTAGCCGCATCGCTAAACTGCGTACACCTGCTTACACAACTGATACTTCATTTGGCACCCGTTATTGAATTGCCAACACCAAGCCAGTGCAAATACGCACTATACATTTAACAGCATGTTAAAAATAACTTGAGGATACATCTAATGAAATTACGTACCAAACTGACTCTGGGCCTGATGTCTTCACTGCTTGCAGCGAGCATCGCAACCGCCACTGAATACACATCGGAAATGAACCCGAATAAATCCGCCATGAACTCTAACAGCATGGGGATGATGTCGGGTGACATGAAGATGGATCCAGTTGCGACCTCAACCAAACATCTAAACGAGCTGAAGGACAAACTGAATCTCACCCAAGAGCAACAGCCAGCCTGGCAAAAATTCTCCACACAGGTAAATGATCAGGCCAAAAAAATGGCGGCAATGCGCGACGATATGAAGAGCGGCACCCAGTCTATGCCGCAGACCGCGCCTGAACATATGGCGAAAATGGCGGATATGATGAAAGATCGGGCGCAGAGTATGACCACGCTGTCAGATGCCCTCAAAGTGTTCTACGCCAACCTCTCATCCGACCAACAAGCGACTCTCGACAAAATGCATAGAACCCAGATGACTAAGATGTAATACACGCAAGTTATGATGGAGCGCCGGGCAGGATTTTGCCGTGTGGCTTACTGCTAAGTGAGTAACCCACATCGTCACCGCTACCGATAGCGGTGGTGATGTATCCATACCAAAGCTGACATCCAGATCACCACACGAGGCTTGCGCCAGTTTCAGGCACAAGCTCAGGGGGAAAAGGTGTTACGCCTAAAAAACGCATCGGTGGTTTCCAATCCCACCTTCGTTTATTGTCACGTTGAAATTTATTTAATCTATTGATTTTAAAAAAAACTAAATCCAAATGCCTCCCCCCATATCAAGTGTTTTACCCATCGGTCTTTAGGTAATTTACCTGGTTGACAGCGTAGAAATTATCCCGATAGTAGAGGCCTTTACAAATAGACAAATAATTATCCTTATTTTCCAGGAGTAATGTGTGAGAAAAAATTCCGATCCCTCATCTATTTCGTCGTCATCGTTGGCACTCCCGTCTCCCGATCAGTTGCTCAGAGAACTGGTCGCGCACTTGCGGCAAAACCGTACCCTATTACGCGAGGAGTGGGCGCGGCGTATTACGGAGGCGGAGTTGCTTACCGCCATGAGCAAGGACGAAATATTCGCGGAAGCCACATCGGTGTATGACAACTACGTGGAGGCACTGGAAACCGGCACCCTCGAAGCCTTGCAGGCGTATTCGCGCAATCTGTCCGAACG
>JANOOU010000610.1:0-1936 GCA_031421475.1 Gammaproteobacteria bacterium
ATGCGTCTGCTGTGGGCGGTGGCCGTACCGGTATTATTGAAACCACTTTCAAGGATGAAACTGAAACCGATTTATTCGGTGAACAGGCTGTGCTATGTGGCGGCGCCGTTGAACTGGTTAAAATGGGTTTTGAAACGCTGGTGGAAGCCGGTTATGAACCGGAACTGGCGTACTTCGAATGTTTGCATGAATTAAAACTGATTGTCGATTTAATGTTTGAAGGCGGTATCGCCAACATGAATTACTCGATTTCGAACAATGCTGAATATGGCGAATATGTAACGGGCCATAAGGTCATTAACGAAGAAAGTCGCAAAGCCATGCGTGAAGCCCTGCGCAATATTCAGAACGGTGAATACGCCAAGAGATTCATTCTGGAAGGTATGACCAACTATCCTGAAATGACAGCGCGTCGTCGTAACAATGCAGCACATCCAATTGAAATTGTGGGTGAGCGTTTGCGTGGCATGATGCCCTGGATAGGCGCCAACAAGATCGTTGACAAGACACGTAACTAATTGTCATAGGGTGGTAACAGAAAAGGGGCTTAACAGCTCCTTTTTTACGCCTGCGTTTTTGTGTCATGTGTGAATAAATACGTTATGCTTGTACAGTATTGGCAACTCACTGGTTAAACGAATGGAAGAAAAAACAAAACTTAGCTATCGCCGCCGTGGTATTTATTTGCTGCCGAATTTGTTTACCACGGCCGCATTATTTGCCGGGTTTTACGCCATAGTCGCCGCCATGAACCTGCGTTTTGAGCACGCGGCCATTGCTATTTTTGTCGCCATGATTCTCGACGGTGTGGATGGCCGCGTGGCGCGTATGACCAATACACAAAGTGATTTTGGTGCGCAATACGACAGTTTATCCGATATGGTGTCGTTTGGCCTGGCGCCTGCTTTGGTGATGTATAAATGGTCGTTGGCCTCCATGGTGTCGCTGGGTTGGCAATGGGGCAAAATTGGCTGGATTACGGCTTTTGTCTACACCGCCTGTGCGGCCATGCGGCTGGCGCGATTTAATACCCAGATCGGGGTGGCTGATAAAAACTATTTTCAGGGCCTGCCCAGTCCTTCAGCGGCGGCTGTTGTGGCCGGCCTGGTTTGGGTAGGTGTGGATAATCAGCTCGAAGGCAATATGATTTCAATTCCCGCCATGCTGCTCACATTAACAGCGGGCTTGATGATGGTGAGTAATGTCTTTTATTACAGCTTTAAAGAGGTGAATTACCGCAGCCCGGTACCGTTCCTCACCATATTGATTATCGTGCTGGTATTGGCACTGGGCTCTATTGATACACCCTTGTTGTTGTTTGTCGGATTTCTGGTTTATCTGGGGTCCGGCCCGGTATTTGCCATCATGCGGCGGATACGCAAACAAAGAAAAGTGTCGACGGATGTATAAATGTGCTTGGCAAAACGCAAGATAGATTGATATAGTCTGATCATGATCCCTTACAGAACACATAATCAATATGTATGCACAGCCCGCTGTGCAGTTCTGTCACGCCTGTCTGCTGCCTCACTTCTATCGTTTTTCCTGTCACTGTCATTGCTCCTGCCTTTGGGCAGATAAAGCACGCCTGGCGAGGTTAATACGCACCCAAAAACCATTACCTGATTCAACTTCGATTTGCGAGCAAGTCATGAGCAACGATAAATTAATTATTTTCGATACCACATTGCGCGATGGC
Organism: Gammaproteobacteria bacterium; assembly: GCA_031421475.1. Taxonomy (GTDB): domain Bacteria; phylum Pseudomonadota; class Gammaproteobacteria; order SZUA-229; family SZUA-229; genus JACPVK01. The sequence continues at coordinate 1,700 of JANOOU010000610.1, forward strand.
GAACAAAGCCCTGGCGCATCTATGACCAAAGATGAAAAAGTGCGTATTGCCAAAGCACTGGAACGCATGCGTGTAGATGTCATCGAGGCCGGATTTCCAATTGCCAGTAACGGTGATTTTGAATCGGTCAAAGCGGTGGCCGCAGCAATAAAAGACAGCACGGTATGTGGACTGGCGCGAGCGCTGGAAAAAGATATTTTACGTGCCGGTGAAGCCTTGAAGGGTGCCAGCTCGGGG
>JANOOU010000611.1:0-4742 GCA_031421475.1 Gammaproteobacteria bacterium
AGTGTTTGCAACGCAAAGTCTTCTGCATTCAGCCGGGTTTTTTGCGCCAGGGGATGATCATTGGCCAGCACGGCCATGGCTTCATAGGTAAACAGATTTTCAAACACTATGCCTTTGTGAACATGCTGATCAGAGGTGATCACCAGATCAATATCACCCTGCAACAAGGCGGGCAATGGATCAAAGCTGATGCCCATGCGTATATCCACTTCGACATCGGGCCAGCGTGTGCGGTACTGATCCAGCACGGGAATCAGCCATTCAAAACAACTGTGACATTCAAGGGTGATATGCAAGCGCCCGGCATCACCCTGCGCCGTGCGTTTCAGCTGATACTCCGCCAACTCGATTTGCGGTAATACAACCTGCGCCAGTGCCAGTAAACTCTGCCCGGCGGCGGTTAATGTTAAGGGTTTGTTTTGCCGGTGAAACAAACTCACATCAAAATAATGTTCCAGCGTTTTGATTTGATGCGACAGAGCCGATTGCGTGAGATGCAACTGTTCTGCCGCCAGTGCCAGGCTGCCCGTTGCGTTAATCGCTTGCAGACTGCGTAAATGCCGAAGTTCGATCATTATGAATTATTCTCACTATTAATATTAAAAATATGAAATTGATTCAATACTAAGCGCAAACCATACTGTGCCGCAATCTCATACCCGGACACGCACATGATCAAAAGTCACAATCTCGGTTTTCCCCGCATCGGCAAAGACCGCGAATTAAAAAAAGCCGTTGAATCCTACTGGAAAAGCGACATCGACGAAACCCAATTACAGCAGATTGCGCGTGATTTACGCCGCAACCATTGGCAGCTGCAACAAGCATCAGGGCTGGATTTAATTCCGGTGGGTGATTTTTCATTTTACGACCAGGTTCTGGATATGACCTGTACTCTGGGCGCTGTGCCCGCGCGTTTTAATTGGGACGGCCAAAACATTAATCTGGACACCTATTTTGAAATAGCGCGCGGTTGCACACCTTGTTGTGGCGCACCAGTACATGCCAGTGAAATGACAAAATGGTTTGATACCAACTATCACTACATCGTGCCGGAAATTCATCAACACCAAACCTTTAAACTCAGTTTTACAAAATTATTTGATGAGTGCCAGGAAGCATTGAATCTGGGCGTGCCCGCCAAACCCGTTATTATTGGACCCTTAACCTGGCTCTGGCTTGCCAAAATAAAAGGCGAACCGTTTAACAAATTACAGCTGCTGGATACATTGCTGCCGGTTTACGAAGAAATATTGAATACATTACAACAACAAGGTGTGGAGTGGGTACAGATCGACGAACCTATACTGGTTCTGGATTTACCTGCCGAATGGCAAGCCGCGTTCGAATCAAGTTACAAACGTCTACAAATATCCGGCTTGAAAGTTTTGTTAACTACATATTTTGGTGATCTGGGTAATAATGTCAATCTGGCCACACACTTGCCTGTGGCCGGACTGCACATTGATGTGGTACGCGGCGAGCAGCAGTTGCAGAAAATTTTAAGCAGCGTGAGCGCCGAAAAAACACTGTCTCTGGGCCTTGTCAATGGCCGTAATATCTGGCGCAGCGATCTCGACCAATTACTGACAATAGTGCAAACCACTTGCGCAAAATATAAAAACCCGATCTGGATTGCGCCATCCTGTTCTTTGCTGCATGTGCCGGTTGATTTGAATAACGAACCCAAACTGGATGCTGAATTTAAAAGCTGGCTGGCATTTGCCAGTCAAAAACTCGACGAAATCAATATATTGAAAACTGCGATTAATATAAATACGGATTTTGTAAAGAATGTTTTGGACGATGCAAGAAGCGCCTTGCACAACAAACGCAGCTCAAGCCGTATTCATCGCGAGGCCGTTAAGCAACGTGTTAAAAATATTACTGAAGACATGGTGCATCGCAAACAACCTTATGCTGTTCGACGCGGCTTGCAACAAGCCTGGTTACATTTACCGGCTTTCCCCACCACCACTATCGGCTCTTTTCCGCAAACTCGCCAGATACGGGAATTAAGACAGTCATTTAAACTCGGTAAAACATCGGAAGCGGATTATGTAACCGCCATCAAACAGGAAATCGCCAGCGTTGTAAAAAAACAGCTGGATATTGGGCTGGATGTACTGGTTCATGGTGAATCGGAACGCAATGATATGGTGGAATACTTTGGTGAGCAGCTTGAAGGCTTTGCGTTTTCACAAAATGGCTGGGTGCAATCCTACGGCTCACGCTGCGTGAAACCGCCGATCATTTATGGTGATGTCAGCCGCAGCAAACCGATGACGGTAGACTGGATTCGTTATGCACAATCCTGCACTGATAAACCCATGAAAGGTATGTTGACCGGGCCGGTCACCATGCTGAACTGGTCGTTTGTGCGCAATGATCAACCACGCTCCACCACCACCGAACAAATTGCTTTGGCATTACGCGATGAAGTACAGGATCTGGAACAGGCCGGCATTAAAATTATTCAGATTGACGAAGCCGCATTGCGTGAAAAACTGCCGCTACGAAAAGCGGAGTGGGAAACGTATTTGCAATGGTCAGTGCGTGCATTTCGAATCACAGCCAGTGTGGTAGCTGACGACACCCAGATTCATACGCATATGTGTTATTCGGAATTTAATGACATTATTAACGCTATTGGCGATATGGATGCCGATGTCATTACCATTGAAACATCGCGTTCCGACATGGAATTACTTGATGCCTTTGAGAGTTATCATTACCCCAATGAAATCGGTCCCGGCGTTTACGATATTCATTCACCCAACGTGCCGACAAAATCGCATATCGTTGACTTGATGAGAAAGGCCGCACAACGCATACCGATTGATCGCTTATGGGTAAATCCGGATTGCGGACTGAAAACACGACAATGGCCGGAAGTTGAGCAGGCATTACACTGCATGGTGGAATCTGCGAAACAATTACGTCAGGAATATGCTCAGTAATACGAGCTGTTAAGACAGGGACGTCATTTTTCAATTTACACAAAAGCTGACAATCTAGAAAAACCTGAATTCATAACTCACAACTTCCGCACCTGGATCGGTAATTTCCAGGGTAAATGCCACCGCCGTAGCAGATTCCATTTTGGCGATTTGATCCGCAGGCAAATCAAGGTATTCAGCCGGTTTAAAACGGCGTGCAGCAATTATCTCGCCACGTATATTCTCGAAACGTAATTCCAGCAAAGGAAAATCCTGTGCAAATTCAGCCTGATTAATTATCGACCCACTCACCATCAAACTCTGTTTATCATTGGGATGGCTGTAAATATTTTTGCGAGTTAATTCCATACGTGTGACATCTCTTGGCTCGGGTAACTGGCAGTGTAAATATTGACAGGCCAGTTCAAACCAGGGGCGCGTGTGTGTGTGCTGCAGCAGCTGTAGCCGCTCATACCAGGCGTACTGGGCAAGCCCGATTCCGATCAGTAACAGGGCCGCTAAAAACCAGAGAAAGCTGAAAATAAAGCCAAAGCGTTTTCTGCCATCACGGGTTTCAGCGCGTAACGAGGGTGGAATAACATCGGGCAACACATGCCTGGATGCGCCATTGCTGACGGTTGCAGAGGGTTCATCGAAATCGGTTATATCACCCGTGTTGTGTTGTGCAGCAGTTTCTAAATCAAAGGAAGCCGCTGCATCGGGTTGCTCCGAAAAAGCTGCCACAACGAATTCACTATCCTCCTCCAGCAAATCATCAAACGACATTTGCCGGGGAAGCTCTGCCGTAAATATGGCCAGGCAATGACCACAACGCACCTGACCGTCAGCATTTTGAATTTGCTGATCGCTTACACGAAATAACGTATGGCAATGAGGACATTCGGTTTTCATGATGCGCGTTTGATACCTGAAATTCTTACCCAATCATCTTGCACCGCTACGGCATCGAGATCAAACCAATGCGCATAAGCACTACAAACTTCTTCCGCCTGGGTTATTAAAATACCCGACAACACAATATACCCACTCGGTTTGGTATAGCCTGCAAGCCTGGGTGCAAGTTGAACCAGCGGCCCCGCTAAAATATTGGCTAACACCACATCGTATTGCCTGGCTGATAAATCAGCAGGCAACATCACTTTCAATTTGTCCACAACATGATTATCTGTCGCGTTATTGCGGCTGGCAATCAAGGCTTGTGGATCTATATCACAACCATCGGCATGCACAGCGCCGAGTATGAGCGCCGCAATAGCCAACACGCCGGAGCCACAACCGAAATCGAGTACCGACTTATTATTTAAATCAAATCCATCCAGCCACTGCAAACACAGCGACGTTGTAGCATGCGTACCGGTGCCAAATGCCATGCCGGGATCCAGCATGAGATTCACGGCATTTAAATCGGGTGGCGATAAATGTTTTGGGCATACCCATAAACGTTTGCCAAATTGCATCGGTTTGTAATCGTCCATCCAGGCGCGCACCCAGTCACGATCTTCCAGCGGTTCTATGCGAAGATTGTTTTTCGAAAAAATAGCTTCTACATGTTCACGCAGGCTGCGTGTATTGATATCGGCCTCAAACAAACCGGTTAAAATGCAGTTATCCCACAGCGGTGTTTCACCGGGTGCAGGTTCCAGCACCGGATTATCTTCCGCATCTTTGTACGTAACAGACAACGCACCTGCTGCCAGCAATAATTGCTCGGCAAACTCGACTTGTGTTTTGGAAAGATTGAGAGTGAGTTGAATCCAGGGCATATCAAGATTTAAGTCCGCA
>JANOOU010000612.1:0-1955 GCA_031421475.1 Gammaproteobacteria bacterium
CATCGCGGCGAGGAAGTCAGTGCCGAGGTTATAGATGGCCCGCAAAGCGTGGTCTGGGACGAAGCTGAAAATCGGTTACACGCTCAAAAAGCCTTGCTGGAATTTTTACTGACGCAACACCACTAAGAACGCTCCGAATAACACCATGCCCGGAATGGCTCTGGCGTTTTCAGATCACGAAAAACAAGTTGTGATTTTGCCCATGTTTATTTTTTCATGCCGCCATTTCCCATCACTTGCGTAGCTGGAGTCGTGTTACATCAAATGGACGCACCCTACATATCGCCTGCAAATGACGTCTGAACCTGTTCATGTCTGCATGGCTTGCATACAATAACGCCCCTTGATGTTAGATTGAGATACTCTGCATTCATGAATTGTTTATCCAGACTTCTGCCCGGCCTGCTACTTTGGCCGAGCCTGTTATTGGCAGAGGTTCCGGCTGAACCAGAAACACGTTGGCAAATTTGCCCTCAAACCAGCAGCGGGTTTTACCAGTACAGTCCACCGCCGGTATTTGCCGACGACCAAAAAGAAGCCACACGTATCAGTGCATCCGAAGTAGAAAGCAGTGCCTCCAGTATCAGCACCTTTACCGGCGATGTACTCATTGAACGTGATGGCCTACGCCTGCAAGCGAATCGCGTTGTTTATAACAAACCGGAACAAACCGTTACTATTGACAGTAAATTGCACATCGATGCGGACAACCTCACTATTGATGCCGAACGTGGCTGGCTCGATCTGGAGTCCCAAAGCAGCGTGTTTGATAACGCCCATTACCAACTCACGGTCAACCAGTTTCAAGGCAGCACACCCCGGTTAACGACACGTAGCGGCGATCAAACTGTTTTGGTGGACAGCCTGTTTTCCTCCTGCCCACCAGGGCAGGAAGACTGGTATTTGCAAACCCGTTTATTACGTCTCGATCACGCTACCGACACCGGCACTGCCCAGCACGCTGTTTTATGGTTCAAACACATACCGCTATTTTATTCACCCTGGTTACAGTTTCCCCTGGGTGACGAACGACGTTCCGGTTTTTTAATGCCCGAAATTGCAACGTCAAGCTCTCGCGGTTTTGAATTTAGTATTCCCTGGTACTGGAATATTGCGCCGAATCACGACGCGCTATTTACTGCACGGCATATGAATTTACGCGGCACCATGCTGGATACACGTTATCGCTATTTATTAGAGGGCGGCAAAGGCGACGTACAATTCGATTATCTCTCAGAAGACGACATCACGCAGGAAACGAGATATCAATTAAAGTACGCGCACCATGCCGACATCAACTCACACCTCAGTGCCGATCTGGACGTAAATGACGTGTCTGATGATGCCTACTTCAAGGATCTGGAAAATGATGTCGACCTGGGCAGCATCAGTCACCTGCAACGCAAGGCTACACTCAATTACACAGGCTCTATTTGGCATGCTGATCTCAATATTCAGTCATACAAAACCATCGATCCTAATATTACGACCAATAATTATCCGTACAAACGATTACCACAAATCCGTCTACTGGGCAGTCAAAATCTGGGCGACACTAACCTCACATGGACATTGCAAAGTGAAGTTACACATTTTGAACATGACAGCATTGATCGACCCACCGGACAACGTTTTGATATTTATCCCAAACTGAGCTGGCCATTACAAGGTCACGCCTGGTTTATTACACCGGCTGTGGGCACGCATTACACACAGTATGAATTAAAAGCGGGTAACGACGCACCACTTGAAATTGAACCCCGCACCATTACCGTAACCAGCCTCGACACCGGATTATTCTTTGAACGCGAATTTGATTTAGGTTTTATTCAGACACTGGAACCACGGTTATTTTATTTAAATGTTCCTTATGATGATCAATCAGACATCCCCTTATTCGACACCGGTAATCTCGATTTCAGTTTTTCCCAGTTCTTTCGCGAAAATCGCTTTAA
>JANOOU010000613.1:0-6338 GCA_031421475.1 Gammaproteobacteria bacterium
AGTTTGCATCATCATTTTCCAAGCAAGGCAGATCTGGGTGTATCACTCATTGAGCAGTATTCAACGAATGTAGACAACGCGCTCGCCACGATTAGTGGCTCGCCATTACCTGCCAACGAAAAACTGGCTGCGTATATAAACTTGTATTGCGGTTCGCTTGAGGCTGAACGCATGTGTCTGGGAGGCATGTTGGCAACCGAAGTACAAACATTGGACACCAGTATGTTGCCGGGCCTCAAACACTTTTTCACACGTAATTTGGAGTGGTTGACGGAGGTGATTACGGAAGGCGCATCACAACAACTGTTCACGTTAAGTGGCTCCGCCACCGATCATGCTCGCATCGTGCTGACTACGTTACAAGGTGCGTTACTGGTGGCTCGTGCCACGGGCGAACGAGAGGCATTTGAGCAAACGACAGCATTACTGATTTCAGGTTTAATGAGGAAGGGCTAACCTCTTTTTTTAGCCCAATAACCTACCTACTAATAGGTATAGGAGATCATTATGTCAGACCCTAAAACCATCAAGGGAACTCACTTCACCGCGTATCAAAGCGGTGCTCGAAAAGACTGGCCCGCTCACACGGTTGAGTTACCCGGTTTAACCATTCCAGGCAAGCATTTCCTCAAAGACATACTGGCCTCACCAGTTGTGAAATATCCATTAACTCCATGGCACCGGGTAGTGGCATGCCGATTTATCACCAGCACTCCAATAATGAAGAGATTTATATCTTTATTCAGGGCAAGGGCCAGATACAGATAGATGGAGAAGTGGTCAATGTGCAGGAAGGCTCCATTGTTCGCATCGCTCCCAAAGGCGAAAGAATCTGGCGCAATAATTCAAATGAGCCATTGCTCTACATCATCATTCAGGCACAACAAAACTCCTTAAAACAATATGGTTTAAAGGACGCTACCGTGCCCGACAAGGCTGCATCCTGGCCCGACTAAAAAATTTATTTTTAGCTGAAAGTTTTTGCACAAGTCAACCATGACTCGGCAAAAAGCCAATATGGAAAAATATGATTTTTCCATATCTCACAAAATCCATTATTTGCTTAGTCGATTTTGTGGGTACAGGGAAGCGCCAAAAGACTTTTTCACATCGTGCAAAAGTCTTTTGTTGTAAAAATATTAATCCACAAACTCTGTTAAAGGAAAAAAATATGAAACTTATACCTATCACCTATCTTGCTACCACCCTCACCGTGCTCGGCTTCGCTGGAATTGCCATGGCCGATGACGACAACTACAGATCGGGTAAAAACACCACAGCCAATGTCAATCTGCCGGTAACCGAACTGAAATTTACCGACACTGGTGTTGTTTCTAAAAACGGCATGGATTCTTTGCAGGCTGCACCCGCTTTTGGCAACCTGGCAACAGGCGAGCACGCAAGCTTCGTAAAAATGCCCACCGGTTACATTGGAGCAGTGCATACTCACACGTATGATTATTACGGGGTTGTGATATCGGGTGTTGCAACCAATGCCTCAGTGGGCGAGAAAGCTATTCCACTTCCGCCCGGCTCGTATTGGTTTCAACCGGGTGGTAAGCCGCATGTAACAAATTGCATTTCCAGCACGGAATGCATTTTTTTCATTAGCCAGAAAGCCATGTTTGATTACGTACCGGTTACACGTTAAACAACCGCTGCGTTTTTAGTCAGAGTGACCGCCGTAACGCGGTCACTCTAACCTGCACTTAAATTATTTATCAGAGCATCACCTCAATATTGAGCCTCAATGAAATTAAAGGCGTACACAACAAACGAAAATTGGAACTTAATAAAAACGGATATTGTCTAAATTTCCATATAACTAACCACCTGGAAACCGATGATGAACCGCAGGCATTTTCTGTCGATGACCACAGGTGTAACAACGCTTGGACTATCCCTGTCAAACCCGCTTATCAATACAGCCACAGCAACCACACGATCTGCCATCAAAGCCATTGCTTTTGATGGTTTTCCAATATTTGATCCAAGACCCATTCTCGCTTTAGCCAAAACCCTGTACCCGGAACACGGTGACGCCTTTGGTAAGGCCTGGTTTGATAAAATATTTGCTTACACTTGGCTGCGAACAAATGGGGGACGATATAAAAATTTTTACGCTATTGTTGGCGATGCCCTGGCTTATACAGCAACCCAATTTAAAGTAGAACTCAATGCCGATAAACGAGATCAGTTAATAGGCGTTTGGTTACAACTAAAACCCTGGCCAGACGTGAGCTTGGCTTTGCAAACCTTCAAAGATCAAGACATACGACTGGCGTTTTTATCAAACCTGACGGAAGAAATGCTCCGCATCAACACCAAAAATGCGAATATTGAAAATGCATTTGAGTTCTATCTCACAACCGACACAGTTGGCCGATTTAAACCGGATCCACGCGCTTATCAAATGGGTATAGATGCCTTTAAATTACCCAAACAGAATATCGCCTTTGCCGCTTTTGGTGCATGGGATGCCGTTGGCGCGAGCTGGTTCGGGTACCCAACCGTCTGGATAAACAGATTCAATTCACCTGCAGAAAATCTGGACGCCGGTGCAATAACAACAGGCCCTAACATCACAACTCTCACTGATTTTGTTAAACGCTAGTGCTGCACACAAAAAACTTAAAAAAACATACGTTCAGTGAAGCGACTTTCACAAGCAATTAAGAAACGAATCAAGAGTATTAAACCACTTTGCATTTTATTTTCCAAAATTTAAAGTGATGTAAAGCGTAAGAATGGCCTCTGAAGAGATCAAGGTCCAACTCATTGATCCGTCATCTTACCTACCCCACCCACAATCGACGTTACTCTTATACCTAAACCTACAACATGTCATGGCTCGGTAAACCTGCATTCCCATCCTGTTGTATGTGTGGTGGTAATTGCCGTTGTATTTGCACGGTGTTTTCAGACTCCAGGCGTAGTTTTCTTTCCAGATTTTCCATTTCCTGATGACTAAGAGGCAAATCCGTGCGGGCTGGGGGCGGATTTCTGGCCAGTTCTTCCGCAGATGGTTCTGTTGTAGGTGTTTCATGCCTGCTGACATCAACAATTTTTAACAGGTTGATATGTTCGCTAGGCAGATTGATGCTGACATTATCTTCCATCTGTGGCCTGATATTGGAAACTGGTTTTATCGGCTCATTCGATGCAGCAGGTAACGTAGGTGTTTGCACAATCTCCACTGGTTCTGTAAGCGGTGTCGCGATTGCAATGTTCTTGTCCATATTAGCTGGTGCAACAAAATAGTTTGCAGCGCTCAGGCCCAGTACAAAACCTGTCGCTAAAATAAGCACAGGACTTATTAATTGATTTGGCTTTAGCATAATTTTTTCCTCAAGTTGTATGATTAAATGCACCGCATTCCTTAAAATTTGCATTCTGCGGATGCTTCCCGTGTAAAAGCAGGTGATTGGTTAATTAGCTTTGGAATCAGCCTGCCTTGTATATAAAAAGCTACATTTAAAAAATTATAAAATGTTGGGTGTCTCAACCGGCAGACACCCAACCTCATGGATCCGCTTAGGATTGAATGTGGTTCACCACATGTAGATCAGAGCACCAATGTGGCCAAATCCGCCGACTGTGATTGCCGGACAAGTCGCGGCGTTGCCCTCAATCGTCACAGTTCTACCACCGTCCATATAGGCTATGGCATTACTGATCATATCGTCGTCGTTGGTATATGTATAATATACATAGGGCGCTAACGGATCCGTCCTAAAATAAATAACACCACTACTTGTAGCGTAAGAATCATCGTAGGATAGCACCTGAACGACTGTGCCAGTAAGGGCGCAGGCTGCGTTGGACAAACCCGGTACCAACATCGAGGACAGTAATAAACTCAAGACAATCAGGTATTTTTTTAGCATTGAAATATTCTCCATATTAGTGATTGATAGTGTTTAAAGCGCAATAAAAACTGTGCGGCATGTACCCTTGGCTGTCATGCAATGAAACGGTAAAGCCTTAGTCACATGCATGTCACAATTTTTGTCTTCGTAGCGAGTTATGTACAACGAATTCATAATCATCTTCGTTTGTGTGTTGAAACCCAGCTCCCGACACACGCTCACAAACTACTTCACAACTTAGGCACCGGCAATAATGCAAATGCATACATTTTAGTTGTCACGATGGGTTTCTTTTTTGTACATCCAGCCTTCATCTTCTGCGGCTTTCAAAGCGGAATACCGGCAATGCACATTCATGATTTCCAGAATGCGCTGAAATTCGGTTCGGATCGTAGCAGGTGAGCGATTTAGGTGGGCTGCAAGCGTTTTGGCATTGGTGGTTTTCAGGGTAATACAGGTTTTCATCAGCTTACGCAGTGCCGGCGTCAGTGGTTTTTTGCTATTACAGCTCATATTGATTCCTCCATGATTGTTCTCAATGTAGGGCGCCTCTAAAATAGTAATTTTTTCGTGAGGGCAAGGAAGCACCGCGCGGAGAACCGTAGTGTATAAGTCATACATGAGGATTCGAGCACGGAGCTGACGCGGCCATCGCGGAAAAAGTGCATTTTTAGAGGTGCCCTGTAATCAGTCGCACCCGTTACGGAGCGCGTATTGCCGTAGCATCCTGAATACGCGGTGGTACAGAACAGGATGTTCAGCGGCACCACCAGAATCCAGGTACACCAAACCCTATTGCCGGTCGGAACCGGGCGGATATAAGGGCCACATTATTTTACCAAACAAAAAAAAAGAATCCCTCTTGCGAGGGTCTCCATTTACAACGAACAAGCTTCTTTACCAAGAACGCGCAGCGAGTCTATGTTGCTTGCCTACCATTAAACAGCGGTTGTTATCTGAAATAATTGTAAGAAAACGCTATATGTTGAGTGCGGCATTTTCCGCTCATGCAGCGCATCGTCCGTTTTCGGAAATGCTGACTGACAACCAGGGTTTCATCCCATCACGTGATAAAGATAAAACGGGATCAGAGGTGAATGGCACTTACTTAAGGGCAAGCATTTTTAGGTAGCCGTCGTTCCCGCGTGTTTTTGGCGGGAATCTCCTGGATAAAATACGAGATCCCCGACAGAAGCCTTCGGGGATGACGAAAAATAATCGTTAAATCTTCTTAAGTAAGTGCCATTCGGATCAGAGGTAATGCCATTTAATCGTGGATGGCAGGCATGCGCGCACGGCTGGTCAAGCGGAGGGCAGGTAGTGGTGATTGAATGAAAAATAGAAGTCGGCGGGTGTGTCATAAAAACGAGTGAGCCCAACACAATGCCCGACACAAAACCTTCCCTGGTGATTGTGATTGATGACAAAACCCGTTGCTACTACTGCTTTACCAGACATACCGGGCGCCGCAAGGAGAAGCGCTGACGTAGTCAAAGGTTCCCTATCTATTCAGGCACATACTGCCATAGCCGAGCCACCGATGTGGGCCGGAATAAAATAGTCGCCAATAATATATTGAGGCATGGAATCCTCTATTCTGTTGCGTTTTTGTGCGTTTAATGTGACTTGTTCTTCAATAGCCTGCGGGTGAACACGATAAAGACCTTTCTTAATGCGAAATACATATCGTGTAAAACTAATATTATATTGACCTGGTTCGATGACGGCGGCAGGTAAAAATGAATTGACATAAGCGGATTGTATATCGCTGAAATGACGCTTGAATTCTTTTAATGTAACAATAACGCCAAATTCACTTTGTTTACCCAGTTCACCAGAAATAATCGCGTTCAGGAAACGTTCTTTCAATTGCATTTAAAATCCCTCTAAGCTGGAGTGATCACACATGTTATTTCATAGTACTCGCAAACCATATTACCCGGAGGCATCATACCCATGCGAGCAGCCTTTTATAATGTGTATCACTCGTCCTATAGATGTCAATCCTAAATTTCTAAATCCATACATTGTTTTACAGTGTACTCAGCCTGCGAAACAGCATTACCTAAGCCGCTCCAATATACTACCCGGGGTTTGACGGCTTATTAACAGCTTGGTGAAAAACGTAGCAAGCACAGTCGATTTCCAACAAACTGTTAAGGCGCCCACGGTGTCATGTCGCTAACGTTTACAGGAGGGTGGGCTGGTACGCCCTGTCAAGCGATGCCACATAATGCCATGCGTAACTAGCAAAACCTGAACCTGCCATAATGACTCTATGGCATAAACGATCAGGGCATTGATAATTCAAAATCAGCAATGGCTACGGACATACCATTCACCATCACTTCCACACGATGTAAACCCGGATAATAGACCCGTGTGGTTATTTTTTTGATGGTATGTGTTTTAGTCGAGATCAGTGTCTTTTTGGCTGGCAAGTTAATATTTCGCCACTTGAATACTTTG
>JANOOU010000614.1:0-3944 GCA_031421475.1 Gammaproteobacteria bacterium
ATTTGCACCCGGGTTTTGATGGCTTCCAGTGGATAACCGACAGCGAGAAAAGCGTGGGCACGTATTTCGGAAACGACTAATTGCTCGGCGGGGGGCAGGATCTCACTAAAAGAGAGCAAGCTCAGCGCATCACGCGGTTGATTCATGGCCATGGCAATATTTGCCGAGTGAATTTTTAGCAGGCGGCGTGAGGCTGCTGAGGCGCTGACCGCAGGAATGCTGCGTAAAATTTCCTGAGCCTGCTCCAGATTGCCTTGTTCGATATACATACCTGCGGCCTTCAGCTGTAGCTGATAGCGTAAATCACCGGTGGTTTTGAGTGATTGCGCGAGGAATTCTTCAGCGGAACTGGCGGCGGGCATGCCGGCAATTTCAGGCTGAAGGTCCGAGGTGGGTGTGATCACGACCGGTTTTTTGCCTGTCGGTGGTGTACAGGAGACCATCAGCAAGCTGAGGCACAGTGTTAGTAATACATGTCGCAAAGGGGTCATGGGGAAGTGACTGAGTTATGATGGCGGTCGAAAGTATCTTGTGTGGAGTAGTGAGTGTCAATGAAACCGGGCACACTTTATGTTGTTGCAACACCCATTGGTAATCTGGGCGACCTGTCTCCACGTGCTGTCGAGGTACTTCAGCGGGTCGATCTGATTGCCGCAGAAGACACACGTCACAGTCAGCACTTATTGTCGCACTTCGCCATTCGTACCCCGATGTCAGCCTATCATGACCATAACGAGTCGCATCAAACTCACGTTTTAATTGAGAAATTACGCGCCGGCGCCAATATCGCACTGGTGTCGGATGCGGGTACGCCCTTGCTCAGTGATCCCGGCTACCGCTTGCTCAATGCGGCCCATGAAAACGGGATTAAAGTGAGCCCGGTGCCGGGTCCCTGTGCGGCTATATCGGCACTGTCGGTAGCGGGTTTGGCAACGGATCGATTTTTGTTTGTCGGATTTACGCCGAGCAAATCGACTGCCAGAAAGCAATTTTATAAAGAGTTGGCTGCCGAATCGGCCACGCTGGTGTTTTACGAATCCAGTCATCGAATTGTTGAATCTCTGAATGATATGCGAGAGGTACTGGGTGAACAGCGCCTGGTGTTGCTGGCACGCGAGATCAGTAAAACATTTGAAACCTTGCATCGAGCCGAGATTGGCGCGATGTGCGCCTGGGTACAGGCCGATGCTAATCAGCAAAAAGGTGAGTTTGTCCTGGTCGTGCAAGGTGCTGTTACCGCAGTGGCTACTGTACTGGATGTAACGAAAGTCCTGGCCATTTTGCTGGAGGAGCTACCCCTCAAGCAGGCCAGTGCGCTGGCGGCGAAAATTACGGGCGAAAAGAAAAACAAGGTGTATAAAATGGCTTTAGAGCTGCATCCTGAATAATGTTAAGACATTGTTTTATAAGCTGTAAACCAAGCTGTCGCTAGAGTTTACATTTTTAATATGATGCTTAACCACTTGATTTTCAATAGTATTCATAAAGCTCACAGATTGATTTCGAGTATCTCGACAAATAACTGTCAGTTTTTTTTACAGTATCAGAGGCGAAAAATTGAGAATTGCCTGGCAGATTTTTGTATCTTACTGATTTTTCAATACGTGTATGTTCTGGCACGGTTGCTGCCTCCGTGTTTTGAGCTGACGAAGTGACGACATTTACACAAAAAAAACCGGTCAGCTTGTTTACAATGTGGCGAGGTGATTAAGTAATACGGTGGTGATAAGGTCGCAAGGTTTGATGGGTATCTGCCGTTTGCGAGATCACGGAATAGTAGCGATATATTAGGAGGCGGCCAATGGCATCCCTGCAACCTGTTTATGAAGACTTTAGTACTTGCTGTAACGACTTTGTGGAAGGTATTAAATACCTGAAAGACCACTCAATCCATCAGGCTATCGAGCGTTTTCAACTGGCCTACGAGTCGGTAGGCCGTAACGATATTTATCACAACAAATACGCCTCCTATTGTGGCTTGGCCCGGGTGTTATCGGGTGATAGAGGTGGCCTGGATTTGTGTCGCGAAGCGGCACGCAGTGAAATCCATGACGGCGATGTGTTTCTCAATCTAGCGCGTGCCGAATGGTTTAAGAAGCATCGTAAAAATACAGTTGTGGCCTTGAAGAAAGGCTTGCAGGTGGATAACCGCCATCTTGGCTTACGTTTGATGCGTGAGCAATTGGGTATACGTGAGCGTAGCCCTGTCCCGTTTTTACCTCGTAGCCATAAACTCAACCACGCATTGGGCAAATTAATGCGTAAATCCTTTAGCTCGTTTTCCGATTCTGTAGCTTCCGATTAAGGAGCGTTTATCCCGGATTACGATCCGGGCTAGGCATAAGCGTGGTTATGCCACCGGAATTTCCGGTGGCATTTTTTTTGTTCCTAATTTCATGCCTGGGTGAAAAAAGCGGCTGTGGATTTGCATAGCCCGCCTTCCTGTGCTTTAAGTAACCATGGTTATTAGGAAAAGTCCATGGATTGAACAATGCACAGGGATAAACAATTTCTTCGCTATGGTTCCCTCATGCTCAACAATATCGGTGCCAGAATTCGATTTCTGGCCTATGTATGTCTTGTCGTTGGTACCAGTCTTCTGTTATGGCGTAACAATTTGTATGGCCAGGTAGAATTTTGGTTGTTATTGCTTGCGACCATTTTATTTATTGTGGGGCATGTCAGCAATAACAGAAAATATGACGCACAAAAGCTGACGCTATCTTCCATCATCGACAATATTCCATCTGCAATTTATCTCAAAGACAAAGACGGCCAATATCAACTGTCTAACAGGCAGTTTGAATATCTAATAAAAAAAACACGTGCACAAATCATGGGCGCCAATGATACGGAGATGTTTGATGCCGAACGCGCCAAACGATACCGGCAGGACGACATCAAGGTGATGCAGTCCGAACAGATGCTGGAATACGAAGAAACTATCCTCACAACTGAAGGCAAAGGCGTTTATATCAATAAGAAATTTCCTGTTCGCAGACCTGATGGCCAAGTTTATGCAGTCTGTGGGTTGTTAATTGATATTACCGAATATAAAAACGCTACCCAAAACTTTGCACGCAGCAGCCGTGCCTATCAGGTTTTATCGCGCATTAATGCGGGCATGAAACACGCGGCAAGTGAGCGTGGTTGGTTGCAGGATGTATGTCGATATCTCGTTGAGTTGGGGGGCTACCGCATGGCGTGGATTGGAATAGCGCAACGCGGTGTTGGTAAATATATTTTACCGGTGGCAGATGCGGGTGATGATGCTGATTATTTGTCTATGGTGAAGCTTAGTTGGAATACTACTCCAGATAATGCCGATGAACCCAATGGTTTGGCTGTTCGCGAAAAACGTGTTGTTACAATCAACGATGTGCAAAATACGGCTGCCTCATTATGGCGTGACGAAGCGATTCGTCGAGGTTATATGTCGATGTGCTGCTTACCTATCCAGCAAGATGGTGGTTTTCTCGGTGATGATTCGGAGTGCATGGTGTTGTGTATTTGCGCTACTAAAAAATACGCATTTGACGATTTCGAAACCCGGTTGATGCAGGAAATGGCTGATGACGTAGGATTTGGTATGCGTACGCTACGTGATCGTGATGAAAATGCACGTGTGCAGGTTGCCCACGCTGAAGAGAAGCAAAAATTCGAAAAAATAGTGCAGGGCATTAATGCCGGTGTGGTGTTGATGAATGTTCAGGGCCGGGTTATTTGGGTGAATGATCAGTTCCAGGCGTGGTTTGGTCCGAAACGGGATTTTAGAGGTGTGAACTGCGTACAGTGTATGGGCGAAAGTGGCAAAAAATTAAATGCTGTAGCAAATGATGTACTTCGTACTGGTGCGGTCAAGCACAGTACTGTCGAAATGCAAAACAGCCATGGCGAAGAGCGTCACTACGATATAGTGTCCGCCCCTTTATTTAATGAACAGG
>JANOOU010000615.1:0-2353 GCA_031421475.1 Gammaproteobacteria bacterium
CGTCAATTCCCAGCCCCGAGACATGTTATGACAACTGAAAAAGTGGTTCGTGAAATCCGTATCAGCCCCATCGTGCCATCCGAATCTGTGCTGGTGGCCACGGCGCGCAGCATGCGGCCGCGCAAGGAGGAAGAGAAAGTACCCCGCGATACGCGTGAGCATGTTGAAACCTGCCCGTTTTGCAAGGGCAATGAACACAAAACGCCGCCGACCATTGGCTCGTATCCCAACGAAAAAAACTGGGAAGTGCGTATTGTCGAGAATTTGTTCCCGGTACTCGGCGATGATCGCAACGACGGCGGTATTAATTTCGGTTTGCAGCAGGTGATTGAAGGTTATGGCCGCCATGAAGTGTTGATCGATCATTACAAACATGGTGTCGGTGTGTTTGAAATGGAAGAGAAGCATTTGCAGTTATTGTTTGGTGTGTACCGCGATCGCATGGCGGTCTTGTATAAATCCGATGACCGTTTGAAATTTGTTCTGGTATTCAAAAACTTTGGCCCCGCAGCGGGTGCCAGTATTCCACATACCCACAGCCAGATTATCGCAACGCCGGTAGTGCCGCAAAATGTGATTAACGAACTCGAACACAGCCGTCAGTATTATCAAAAACACAATCAATGTGTGTTTTGTGCATTGATAGATGAAGCCTTAACCTTTGAAGCCACGATTTATGATCGCCAGTCGGGCGAAGTGCGGCGCAAGATTGATGTTGGCCAGTATGTGATTGAGCGCGGCGAAAAATTTGTTGCAATTAAACCGTTCGCCAGTCGTTTTGAATGGGAGGTGCATATCCTGCCGCTCTCGCATCAAAGCGATTTTTTGAACGTGAGCGATGACGACCTCGCCGATTTTGCACGGGTGATGAAACGCACCATGCAGCGTCTGGATAAAGTGATAGGCGGCGTGCAATATAATTATTTTTTACACACCCAGCCCCATGGCAAGCAATACAGCGATTGTGATAATTCGTATCACTGGCATCTGGAAATTTGTCCGCGTACTTCCATACCAACCGGTTTTGAATTAGGCAGTGGTTTGTTTGTAAGCACCATCAGCCCGGAAAATGCAGCGAAGCAGTTGCGCGAAGCAGTGATTGATTAACTGTAGGAGCGGGCCATGCCCGCGACTGCTAGAAAAAAAGAAAACGCAAATAAACGCAAATGAAAAGCAAAAGCTTTTTATTTGAGTTATTTGTCGACTCGTTCTTCCAGTATTGTCACGAGCATTTCTCTTTCCCACGCAAATCATGGGGGGCTGAAAACACTATTTAACACTACTAAGAATAAAGCAAAGAAGTTGCTTGTTTTTATTTGCGTTTATTTGCGTTTTCTGTTTCTTTTAGCTCTGTCGCGGGCATGGCCCGCTCCTACAAGTCTTGAGTGGAGCGGTATTTGAATTAAAACTTGAACTTGTATCCTACTGAAAGACGCGTAAGGTCGGTTTCACCGGTTGTGTCTTTGTCACCTACGTCATTGATCTTGTCGTAAGAAAAGATAATGTCGCTGAATTCGAGTCCAAAACCCATAAAAAAAGAATTACCGCTACCGCTTTCACTGGAGTTTCCACCAAAAGATGAGTTGTAGCTGATTTTGTGATCCCAAAAAAGAACGCCACCACGCAGGATAAGTTTTGCGGTTACTGACACCGGGAACTTACCTACGGCTGAAATATCAATTCCCGAAGCTTCTGCGCTGAATGTTTCATAGTCGTAACCGTCGGTTAGCGAAGCTTTTGAGCTGCCGAAATCCTGATAGCCACTTTCAAGGTAAAAGTTTCCGTTTATGGCTGTACCATAAAACAGTCGAAAGCCAATGTCTTTGTTATTGCAGCTGCCCTCGATATTGATAACGCTTTTTATATAGTCAACATCATCGCATACATCGCCGAATGATTTATCTGTTGTTTGGCCAAGTTGTATTCCAAGGTATTGTTCTGCATTGATAGAATGGCTAATAACTGTCAGGGCAATGGTGGCAATGGTCTGGTTAAAAATTTTTATCATGTAATACTCCATAAGTTTTGAACGATGATTCTTTTGAAAAAAAATTACTCATAAATAAATGCAAATAAAACAATGATGTTTTATTTTTATTCGCGTTCATTTGCGTTTTCTTTTAGTTATCCAGTCGCGGGCAGGTAGCCCGCTCCTACAAATCTTTCGAGGTGGGCACAAACGCCACTTCGTCACCGTGTTCCAGCCGGGTGAACATTGCTGACTGCAAAGTAACGTTTCTCAGGCTAGTTGCATCGGCGTGAATACGCCGATGCACATTATTATTTATTTCATATCATCAATAAACTCAGATGGAGTGCCGCTGCTTGTAACGAGCAACTGGTCTCTCGCTCG
>JANOOU010000616.1:0-4681 GCA_031421475.1 Gammaproteobacteria bacterium
CGAGAGATGAATAGATAAGCGGTGCGCGGTTTGTGATGGTTCCGGTTGATATCGATATTGCTAGCGGTATTTTTATCGTGTGTCCACGTATTAACCGCACTGAATTCGTTTGATGTATTGCGAACCGTTACTACTCTGTTGTCCATAAAACGCCAGGGACTCCAGTAGCGGGTGTGTAAACTTTGCGATAATTTTTGCAGCTGGCTGAAAATAGCTGGGTCGGAACGTTTAGATGATTTATCGGTGCTGATGCAATGACAGTGTGCGCGCCGTGTACGGTATAAAGTGTCGCACAAGCTCGGTTTTTTTATTAGATTAGCTGCCGCCAGTGGGTGTTTTGACATGGTGATTTCCTTATTCATTTTTAGTAGCTACGTATTATTCCAACACTGCTTCAGTAGCGATGTATTATTCTGACACTGCATTTTATTTATTTCAATTTAATTCTGGCGTTTAAGCTTTTCCTTACGCTATTTTCAGTAATTACCTTAAGAGTTGCTTTCAGGAATGCACAATACAAATATTAACAGGTATCAGTGTTCAGACTTATGCAAAAATAGATCGTCGCTTTGTTGTTCAAAATCATGGGCAGAGAGTAGTGCGAAATTCTGTTATTTTTTGGATAAACAGAAACGCTTTAAATAAAAATGTGTATATGAATGCATGTTAAGAGTGCTTCTCGGACAAAATAAAATTCATTGTATCTGGTACAGTCCGAGTGGGGCGATTTAAACTGCAGTTTTGTGGCTGCGAGCTGTACTAGCTGTACTAGCTGTTCGTGATACCGCCAGTAACCCTGCGGGTTATGTATTACACGACTGCGGAGCAGGGGTATGGGTTATTTCCGGCGATCAAATAAAGACACCCGAAGCATTTAAACCATGAGTGGCTTATGGGTAAAGACTGGCTTTTCCTAATATGTCATATCCTCCTCTGTAGGCTTTTGACTACAACTCTATCAGTAAAAGCCTTACAACATTTTCAGGAATTACTGATCGCGATCTAAAACTCCTGTTGTTTAACGTTGCGCCTCCCTTAACAAACAATCTAGGAAGGAATGAAGATGAAAATGTTCAAAGCACTCTTGGTTGCGGTGATGTTATTGTCAGGTGGATTGGTATGGGCTGGCAACGTGAATATCAATACGGCCGATGCCACAGCACTGGCGGAAGGCTTAAACGGCGTAGGTATTAAAAAAGCACAGGCTATAGTGGATTACCGCAAGAAAAACGGTGCATTTAAATCCATTAATGATCTGGCAAACGTCAAAGGTATGAGCGATAAATTGATTGAGAAAAACAAGGACGTTATCACTCTTGGTCAGTAATTAATGTACGCCTTGCAGACTCTGCAAGGCGTTTTTCATGGAGGACTTTAAAATGTATATTGCCGCCATATTTAATGATTACAGCACTTGCCATTCCGCTTTTTCAGAAGGTATTTCCAGTCTTGAATCGCGCGATATAGATCGCGCAGCAGAATGTTTTTCCACTGCCTTGGCTTCGGTTAACGAAAAACATCCAAATTACCGGCGTTACGTGTCCTATTACGGTATGGCCCGAGTGTTTCAGGGTAAGGATGATGGGATACATTTATGTCGTTCCGCCATTTCAGCGAGCAGCAGAGACGGTGATTTGTACCTGAATCTGGCGCGTGTTGAATGGTTTCTAAAAAACCGCCGCAATGCGGTGTTGGCTTTGCAGGATGGTTTGAAACAGGAGACCCGGCACGAAGGCCTGACCTTGATGTGGTCACGTATCGGCGAGCGTAAGCGCAAGCCTGTATTTTTTCTACCCAGGGGAAATTTGGTCAATAAGATGATTGGATGTTTGTTGCGTCGGCCAACCTGATCAATCCAGTGTGTAGGTGTGATTCAGTCGCTGTGCCGTTAGTATTGTCGGGCTTTTCTGGGTATTTCAAAATGTTTTATGTAACTGACTCTATACTCAGGTGCTGATTCAATCTTGAAATTCTTGAAGAGGAAGCACGCAGTGACTGACTTTAATAATAATCGTCGCCAACACCAGCGCATACCTTTCATTGCCGAAGTTGTTGTCTCTAAAGACGGCCAGTATTGGCCTTGTGGGCTGTTGGATATATCGCTCAAAGGTATGTTATTAACGCCACCCTCCGATGTGAAGCCAGACATGCAGGCCGCCTATGATGTAGAGCTGGTACTGGGTGAAGAAGCCGCGATTCATATTACTGCCCACATCAGTCATGCGGAACCCGGGTATTGGGGTGTGCATTGGGAAAATATCGATCTGGAATGTCTCACCCATCTGCGTCGTTTGCTGGAGCTCAATCTGGTTGATCCCGATGCAATGCACCGGGAATTGGCTGAACTGGGCTAGTCACCGCCTAATTTTGACGAGCAATTTAGTTCTTTTTTCGGCTTTCTACGCCCTGCTACCCGCCTAAGCGCCAGCCTGAGCGGGTGTTTCACCCCTGGTCTAATACAGCTTATATCCCCCAGGTAATACTTGACTGTTTTAGTAGGTTAAGATAATTTCCTACTAATCCACTCAGGAATTACCCCAGGAGGGCATTATGAGACTTTCAACCAAAGGCCGTTACGGTGTTACAGCAATGATGGATCTGGCTATCCACGACAATGCAGGTCCTGTGACCCTGGCTGATATTTCACAATGCCAGGGCATTTCCCTTTCTTATCTAGAACAATTATTTGCCAAACTGCGCAAGGCTAACTTGGTGGAAGGTGTGCGCGGTCCAGGTGGTGGTTATAAATTGTCACGTCCGGCAGATCAGATCAGCGTGGCGCAAATCATCAGTGCCGTTGATGAGAAAGTGGATGTTACACGTTGTGCCCAGATGGCCAATTGTCAAGATGGCGAACGCTGTTTGACGCATGAACTTTGGGTGGAACTGAGCGATCGCCTGTATCAGTTTCTGGATGGCATTACCCTGGCGCAGTTTGTGAACCGCCCCGGCATTCATGAGCTGGCGATCCAGCGCGACAAAATCAATGGCCGCTTTATTCTGGCGCGCCGTCAGGCTGAAGTGCTGCAGCAGCAACGCCGCGCGGGGTAAGCGATGAAGCGCCCCATCTACTACGACTACTCCGCCACTACCCCGGTTGACGAACGCGTAGCCGCCGCCATGATGCAACACCTCACCCGTGACGGCGACTTTGGTAATCCGGCGTCCCGCAGCCATCCATTTGGCTGGGCGGCCGAAGAAGCCATCGAGCAAGCACGCGGCCACGTTGCAGCACTGGTCAATGCCGATCCCAAAGAAATCGTCTGGACCTCCGGCGCCACCGAAGCCAACAATCTGGCGATCAAAGGCGCGGCGCACTTCTACAGCAAAAAAGGCAAACACCTCGTCACCTGCAAAACCGAACACAAAGCCGTGCTCGACACCTGCCGCCAATTAGAGCGCGAAGGCTTCGACGTCACCTACCTCGACCCCGAACCCAACGGCCTGATAGATCACAGCAAACTGCAAGCCGCGTTACGTGATGACACGATTCTGGTGAGCCTCATGCACGTCAACAACGAAATCGGTGTCATTCAGGACATCGCTAGCATTGGCCAGCTGTGCCGCAGTAAAGGTATTCTGTTCCATGTGGATGCGGCACAGAGCACCGGCAAGGTACGCATCGACCTCGCCGCAATGAACGTCGATTTAATGAGTTTCTCTGCCCACAAAACCTACGGCCCTAAAGGTATCGGCGCCCTGTATGTACGCCGCAAACCGCGCGTTCGCCTCGAAGCCCAGATGCATGGCGGCGGCCACGAACGCGGCATGCGCGCCGGCACCCTGGCCACCCACCAAATCGTCGGCATGGGCGAAGCCTTCCGCATCGCCCGCCTCGAAATGGACATCGAAAACGCGCGCATCCAAAAACTGCGCGACAAACTCTACAATGGCTTAAAAGACATCGAAGAAACTTACATCAATGGCGACATGCAACACCGCATCGCCGGCAACCTAAACATCAGCTTCAACTACGTCGAAGGCGAAAGCCTCATCATGGCCCTCAAAGATATCGCCGTCTCCAGCGGCTCCGCCTGCACCAGCGCCAGCCTCGAACCCAGCTACGTTCTCCGAGCCATTGGACGCCCCGACGAACTCGCCCACAGCTCCTTACGATTCACCCTGGGACGCTACAGCACCGAAGACGAAATCGACGCCACCATCACCCTCGTCAAAACTGCCGTCGCCAAACTGCGCGACCTCTCCCCACTGTGGGACATGTACCAAGACGGCATCGATCTAACACAAGTTAAATGGGCCGCCCACTAAGCACCCTCAAGGAAACCCCATGTCCTACAGCGAAAAAGTCCTCGACCACTACGAAAACCCGCGCAACGTCGGCACTCTCAACAAAGATGCCCCCAACGTCGGCACCGGCATGGTGGGCGCCCCCGCCTGCGGCGATGTCATGCGCCTGCAAATCCAGGTCAGCGACACCGGCATCATCGAAGACGCCAAATTCAAAACCTACGGCTGCGGCTCTGCGATAGCCTCCAGCTCATTAGTGACCGAATGGATGAAAGGCAAAACCCTTGAACAAATCGGCCAGATCAAAAACCATGACATCGCTAACGAACTGGCGCTGCCACCGGTGAAAATCCACTGCTCGGTTTTGGCCGAAGATGCGATCAAGGCAGCGGTGGAAGATTACAAGCGTAAAAAAGGACAATAGCCATGCCAT
>JANOOU010000617.1:0-9077 GCA_031421475.1 Gammaproteobacteria bacterium
GTTCGCCCCGATTAAATTACTGATGATCAATCCAGCGTCACTGCGCGTAATTTCTCCGCTGCGTCTTCCGGGCTCACGTTGTTGACAAATAATCCCGAGCCCAATTCAAAACCAAAAAGCGTTGGAGTCAGGCCTGACATTTGACATCATCTTGAGCATTCTATCTTCTCCGCCAGTTTCACTGCCCGGCTCACCGTAGCATAGTCGTAGGGTGAGCACAAAAAATAGGTACCAGAGAGCAATTGTTTCTAATATTAGAGATAATCGCTCTCTGGTACCTAATATCCTGGTACCTAATATCCTAATATCTGTGGCATCTAATATCTGGGTACCTAATATCTGTTCTTCACGCAGGTATTTGGTTGGGTATTTCAGGATTTCGGCCCCGAATATTCCGCCTTTACCAATCAAGGCACAGATGGCGGCTTCTATAAGGCTAATTTAAAATCAGATTCCAGCAACGGTTCAGCATTGATTGTTTTCTATAGCAACAATCTGCAGGCCACCCTTGATAAAATATAAAAAGCAGGTGGCTTAATTAATAAAGCCATATTCTCATTTCCAGGGGGGCACCGGTTTCACTTTACTGAACCCTGTGGTAATGAGTTTGCTGTATGGTCAGATAATTATGCAGCGCAAATATAACAGAAACGATATTTTTGCACGAAGTATAAAGATTTTCATTCAACATTATATAAACGCCTGTAATATTTCTTAGCAGGGCGGATAAGCCCAGCGCATCCGCCGAAAACTCTGGTGGATGCGCCGCGCTTATCCACCCTACCAGACTTGTTCAGAGGTTCCATAAATAAACATCTGTAGTCTGGGCGCACAAGCTCGCATGCTTCATGCAGATGACAGAGAGTAAGTTAATGACTCAATATACAGCAAAAATTATCTGGGCTCGTGGCGATCAGGATTTTCTGAATAATCGCTACAGCAGAAAACATGTCATTCAATTTGATGGTGGCGCAGAAATTCCTGCCTCGTCATCACCTTATGTTGTACCACTTCCCATGTCTGACGCCACCGCGGTTGATCCAGAAGAAATGTTTGTGGCCTCACTTTCGAGCTGCCATATGCTCTGGTTTCTTTCAATTGCCGCCCGGCACAAATTTTGTGTTGAGCGTTACGTTGATGCTGCAGCAGGTTTTATGGAAAAAAATTCTCATGGAAAGTTTTTAGAGTTGACGACCCGCTGCAACCTGATCGGTTGGAATATCAGACGAAGTACTCTTGCCAAGATCGTATCTCAGGTCAGACGTGTAACAGATTCAGAAGTCGCATTAATGTCGTGGGTGATCATGAAATGGTCAGGTGGTGTTCATCCTGCAAACGCGACATCAGTTTGTGCGTTATCGCTCTTCATGAGGCATCCATTAAATCGAAAGTAAAACCGGAATTTGCTGTTCCGTTGTTGTGCAATTTCGCATTCATATCGCTCTATATCGGGACATGATGATTCAACTTCCCTGCCGGTTTCGCCGGATTTTCAGGGATTTATTTCCTTGGCACACTGCTTGCTTCGTTTCGACAGCGCAACTCCTAATCTGCGGCTTTCCAGATTGTCTACGCCACAGTTGGCACTTCAGGTGTCTTCAGGCTTGTGTTGTTAACTAAAAACGGGCCCGCATTATGAAGCGAACTATGAATTCAACCATGAAAAAAATCCCCAGGTTTCCAGCCATTTTGGCAACACTGCTGCTTTCAACTCAACCTGTCCTTGCCGAAAATTTTGTTCCCGAAGTGATGACCGTGGAAAAAAACATCGCGCCCGGGCCTAACGTGATTGTTAACTGGACAGGCTGGGATGCCGCCAGCAAGGTTCATTTTTATAGTGAGGATGATCTCAGTTACAAAGGCTCGGTCTCTGGCGGTTTAACCTCACAAACCATGACATCCAATGACGGCAAAACGCTGTTTATGATGTCCACTTACATGAAGCGCATGACAACCGGCCCTGTTGAACATGTGCTGGAAGTTTTTGATATCAGCACGCTGACCAAAACCAAAGAGGTTGTACTGGATGGTAAAGCCGCCATGTCGATGGCGATGAAGGGATTGCTGGAAGTCAGCAGCGACGACAAATATGTTTTTATTCAGAACGCCACCCCCGCTACCTCGGTAACGGTGGTTGATGTTGCCGTAGGCAAGATTCTCACCGAAGTTCCCACGCCGGGTTGCTACGGCATCATCCCCGCCAAAGAAAGCAAGAAGTTTTCAACGCTTTGTGGTACCGGGCAAATTCAGACCATTACTCTAAAAGGCGCCGAATACAGCCTGGCCAGCAGCGAGAAGATTTTTGATGTGGATAGCGATGCACTGTATCTACACAGTGAACGTCGCAGCAATGGCGATCTGATTCTCACGTCTTTCAATGGCAATCTTTACATCCTGAATGACAAAGATGACACAGTAAAACTCAAGGAAAAACTCGCGGTTTCAGCCGGCGTTGAAGGCAGCTGGGCACCCGGCGGTTTTTCCATCACTGTTTATAACGCGCCCAATGACATGGTGTTTATGTTGATGCACCCTGACGCAGAAGAAGGCAGTCATAAAGATGCTTCGGCGGAAATCTGGGCTTACAGTTTGAAACAGAAAAAGCTGCTAAGCCGCACGGCAGCGGAAGGCCTGATTGCACTGGATGTTTCGCAGGATAAGGAACCAAAACTTTTCGCGCTGAATGAAGATGATGAAGCAGTAGATATGTTCAGCCTGGTTAAGGATTCCAAATTTCAATTTGAAAAAACCGGCTCTGATACTCGTGTGAAGTGGACAACCTGGCTGATGGTGAGCAAATGATTGAGCTGATACCACTCTTTAGCCTGACGTTTGTTTTGTTCACGCTGCTGATTTTTATTCGCGCAGCGCTGCACAAGATCTTTGATTTTCTCGAATTTCAGGGATTTGTTGCTGACTACCGTCTGCTGCCGGAAGCGCTGGTAAAACCGGCGGCGGGTTTACTGGTGATGGGCGAGTTATGCATTGTTGCCCTGCTGCTGGTTGACGCAACGCGCGGCGTGGGTTTGATGCTTGCGGCTGGCCTTTTGGCAGGTTATGCACTGGCCATGGGCATCAACCTGCAGCGTGGTCATACCCGCATCGAATGCGGCTGCGGTGGTACACCACAGCTGCTAAGCCGCTCGCTGATTTGGCGCAACCTTGGTCTGATCCTGATTGCCTTGCTGCCGCTGTTGGCATTGCCCGGCGTCTTGTCGGCAATCGAGATTGGTTTTGCCATGGTCGCTGCCGTATTTATGCTGGTGTTCTACCTGTTGTTTGAACAGACCAACGCCAACTTCATTGCTATTTATTCAAAAAATTCCTGAGGAGTCATTATGACTGCACTGTATTTTGCTGTTTTCTTTTTGTTTCTTGCCGTAGTCGGCCTGGCGCTGGCGTTTTGGGTGCTTGCCCGACAAATCGGTGTGTTGTTTGAGCGTATCGCACCGATGGGTGCATTGGTGAATGATTCCGGCCCCAGGATTGGTGATCAGTCGCCACGCTTTACGCTCGAAAGTCTCAACGGTGGCGTGATAAATATCGGCGCACCCGCTGACAAGGCATCGCTGGTGTTCTTTCTGTCTCCTACTTGTCCCGTGTGTAAAAAACTGTTGCCGATTTTAAATTCAACCCGCGACAGTGAACGCGACTGGCTGAATGTGGTGCTTGCCAGCGATGGTGAAGCGAGCAAACACCAGCGTTTTATCAGCAATGCCAAACTCACGGACTTCCCCTACGTTCTCTCCACAGAGTTGGGCCTGGGCTATCGCGTTTCGCGTCTGCCGTTCGCCGTTTTGCTGGACAAACATGGCGTCATCAAAGGCAAGGGATTGATTAATAGCCGCGAACAACTGGAAAGCTTGTTTAACGCACACGAGATGGGTGTGCAATCCATCCAGCACTACCTTGAAACGCAATCTTAATGGTCCACAGGTATAAACAGCATGAAACGTTTTTTTGAATCCCTTTTCGCGCGCCTCGACAGTCATACCGAAACCATGACCCGCAACGTTGCGCAAAACCATGGCCGACGCAGCTTTCTTACTCACGCCGGTGCTGTACTGTTAGGCACGGCGGTACTTCCCATTCTGCCTTTCTATCGCAACTCGGGCATGGCCCATGCGGAAGAAACAGCAGAAGATCCAAATGATCCACATTCCTGCGAATATTGGCGTTACTGCGCAATGGACGGCAACATGTGCAATGAATGCGGCGGCACCTTTACCAGTTGCCCCGCCGGTTCGGAAACATCCGCCGTGTCGTGGGTTGGCACCTGTTTGAATCCTGTTGATGGCAAGGATTATCTGGTTTCCTACAACGACTGCTGCGGACGCGCCATGTGCAATGGCACCACGTGTTTGAACAGCCACAAAGAGCGCCCCGGTTATCGCATGGGCTTACACAATGACATCAACTGGTGCATGGCCAATACCTCAAAAGGTTATCACTGCACGCTTGCCATTCTGGTAGGCATTGCAGATGCCTAAACAGCTTCAACGTTTAACAACACACCTGGCCATCGTTGTACTGAGTGTTGCGAGTGGTTTCATCAGCCCGCAAACTTTTGCAAATCCGGACGGTGAAGCGCTGTTCAATCAGCGCTGCGCTGCCTGTCATCAGCCCGGTGGTGTCGGCACGCCCGGGTTGGCGCCGCCATTGGTAAACGCCCGTCTCTGGTCAGGCCTGGGCGATCAGGCACAGGCTTACTTTTTTGGCGTATTAAACAACGGAATGTCGGGCACGATTGAAGTGAATGGTGTGGGTTATTACGGCCTGGTAATGAGCGCACAGGCGGACTTGAGCGACACACAAATGCTGGATCTGGCCGACTACGTGTTAAAAGATTTGAACAAATTAGATTTCAAATCGGCGCCGGAAATGCTCAAGACTGCACGCAGCCAATCGTCTGCTCATTCGGCACTGCGAGAAATCCGCAAAAATGCATCGTAAGTTTTCGCACGTTTTGTTTTTTGTTTTTTTGTTGATGGTATCAAGCACCCGGCCTTGCCTTGGCGGCACTGAAAGCAGTTTTATTCTGCGCTGTGCGGGATGCCACGGCATGGACGCAGCAGGCTCCAGAGAAGGTGGCATTCCGGATTTTCGCAACTATGTCGCGTCCTTTTCCTATAGCCCAAAAGGCCGTGAGTATTTAATGCACGTACCGGGTGTGATCAGTGCAAGCCTGAGCGACCGTGAAATCGCCGAATTAATGAATTACGTGATGAATCGCTGGGGCGGCAATTCACTGCGCGCCGATTTCATGCCTTTCACAGAAATTGAAGTGACCAGTCTGCGTCAGACCAGTGTGAAAGATGTGGTGAAATTCCGCCGCGAAGTTGTGGTTGAACTTCAGGCGTTACAACTTCCTGTCGCCGATTATCCCTGGCCGTGATCCGAGAGTGATAGCCAAAGTTTGGATTATTTCTTCCGATTAATTCGATATAAGGGCACCTCTAAAAATAGTAATTTTTTCGTGAGGGCAAGGAAGCACCGCGCGGAGAACCGCAGTGTATAAGTCATACATGAGGATTCGAGCACGGAGCTGACGCAGCCATCGCGGAAAAAGTGCATTTTTAGAGGTGCCCATAAGTAGTTAATGTGAAGGCGCGAGTTTTCTTGACTGAATAAATGTCTCGGTACGCTGCGTCTCCTCAATCACTTCTTTTTTAATATTTCGATCCACCGACTTCAGCGGCAAATCATACGTAATAGTTGCACCATAGGCCGTTTGTGCCTGCGCATCACGCCGTACTTTATCAAACACCAGCAGGCGCGTACCCAGTTCAAAGCCTTCTTTAATATCATGCGTGATCATGAATATGGTCATGCGGTGTTCGTGCCACAAACGTAATATCAGTTTGTGCATATCATCGGTAATACCGGGATCAAGTGCGCCGAAGGGTTCGTCGAGTAATAGAATGCGTGGCTCACATATTACCGATTGCGCAATCGACAAACGTTGCTGCATGCCGCCTGAAAGTTGATTGGCATAACGCTGCCGCACGTCATACAAGCCTACTTCCTGCAACATCGCTTCAGCCTTGTCGCGCGCCTGTTTGTGCGCGCTGCCGAATAATTTTCCAAAGACGGGGGACGCGGCAAACTCCAGCCCGAGCATGACATTTTCCAGCACGGTGAGATGTGGGAAAACTGAATAGCGTTGAAACACAACACCGCGATCGGAACCCGGCTCATCGGGCAGGGGTTTGCCGTCGAGCATAAAGCTGCCACGGGTGATTGTTTCTTCGCCGAGCAATATTTTTAAAAACGTTGTTTTGCCACAACCGGATGCTCCGACAATCGTGACGAACTCATGTTCTTTCACATTGAGATTAATATTTTCCAGCACGACATTATCACCGTATTTTTTCCACAAATTTTTAACGGTGATAATCATGTTTATTCACTGCGTTGCATCCAGGGATACAAACGTTGCGATAACACACGCAGCGCATAATCCATGGCAAAGGCCAGTAGTGTGATCCACATGACATACGGCAAAATAATATCCATCGCCATATAACGTCGCACCAGAAATATTCTGTAACCCAAACCTTCTGTTGCAGCTATGGCTTCTGCTGCAATTAAAAACAGCCAGGCCGAGCCCAGCGTTAACCGCACTGCATCAATTAATCGCGGCCACATTTGTGGCAACACCACGCGCACCACTATTTGCCAGGTGGATGCACCCAGGGTTTGCGCCTTGATAATTTGTTCACGCGGAATTTCTGCCACGCGTAAGGCGAGGTCGCGCATAATGACGGGTGCCACACCAAACACAATGAGCACCACTTTGGATAATTCATCCAGACCAAACACTAGAAATAATATTGGCAACATCGCCAGCGGTGGAATCATGGATAAGGCGGCAATAAACGGCTGCAAGGTTGCACGCACATACGGCACTACGCCGACGGCCACACCAAACAGTAAACCGAATGCAGCACCGATGCCCAGCCCCATTAACAATCGTTTTAAACTGGCCCAGGTGTCGGTCCACAACAAAATATTGCCACTGCGTGTATCTTCTTCAATAGCGTAGGTGTGGATGGAATCAACGATGGTGTTGATTGCCGGTAATAATTTGTCGTGGGAGTTTTCCGCCAGCCTTGTGTCCGACGCCAGCACATAAACAACAAAAATTAACAGAAACGGAAGCACGCCCAAACCGAGCGCGCCGCCTCTACCAGGTAACCGATTAAGCAAACGTCGCATGTTTAGCTAATACAATTACAACTTGCCCTGTGCCGCCATGCGTACATAGTCGGACGAAAAACGCAGCTTGATATTTTTCTTGTCGCCCAGTGTTTTACCGCCGGGGAATTCCATGCCCACCACATCAACACTCTTTGCGCCTTCACCGAGAATACCGTGATCAAACGAGAATTTGCGCACCAGGTCCATGGTCTTCACCAGTTCGGCACTTTCGGTAAAGGTTACGGCTTCAGCCGGATCGTAATACATGCGTGTAGTTTTCAGTTGTTTGTCGTAACCGGCGAGATCGGTGCCGGATGCCTTGCCCATGTATGCACGTGCTTCCTTACCTTTGGCATCGTTCTTCGACATGATGCTCATGGTTTCAAACCAGGCACCGGTAATGGCTTTGGCAAACGCCGGAGATTTTTTCAACACGTTGGTGTTGATGGCGGTCACATCAATAATTTCACCGGGAATTTTGCTGGAATCAAACACCAGTGTGGCATCGGGATTGCCATTAATAACTTCTGACAACTGTGGATTCCACGGCACGACGGCAGTTGTTGAGGTGGCTTTATACGCTGCAACAATATCGGCATCTGAGGTATTGACGACGGTAATATCTTTTTCTTTCAGTTTGACGGTTTCCAGACCGCGCGCCAGCAAATAATGCGACACTGACAACTCAACCAGATTCACTTTCTGGCCTTTAATGTCAGCGAGTGTTCTGCCCTTGCCTTTAAGAATAATGCCGTCATTACCGTTGGAGAAATCACCATTGATGATCACCGTGGTATCAACGCCACCGGCTGCCGGAATGGTGAGTGCATCCATGTTGGTCAAGGTCACGCCATCAAAATTACCGGCGGTGTACTGGTTAATGGATTCAATGTAATCGTTAAGCTGCACCACTTCCACTTCAATACCGTATTTATCCGCCCACTTTTTTACAATGCCTTTATCTACGGCATAGGTCCAGGGCATCCAGCCGGCATAAATAGTCCAGGCGAGTTTGAATTTTTGTTTTTCAGCGGCAACCGCCGGTGTGTTTGCAAACGCCAGCAGTAATAATGAAGTGGTTGCGATTAACAATAATCGTTTTAAAAAACGCAGTGCCATGTGAGATTCCTCAAGGTTAAAACCGGTATGGGTTACACGAGTGAGGTGCGGTGGATCACGGCTACGCAACAACTACACAAAACTCATGCGTCAATCTCCCGGGCTTTTATCCCGCCGTGTGTCCAGCCTGCGAACAGAATGGATGGCTTCTCTCGGTCCAGACGTCTTGCAAAGACCGGAACCCTAGATGCCTGTTTGCAAATTGATTCAGCAAGGACCATGCCGCAACAGAAAAGGACACGACAAGGCTTGTCGCACACAGAATTCAATTGAATTTGCACGCCCTACTTTTATCTTTTCGCACTAATATAGTGCCTGAATGCTTTCGCATGCGCGTTTATAGTGCACAATGCCGGGCGATGTTTGCACCAAAAGCGCACCGTAACGTTTATCATCAGATGGTACGGGTTTTGCTGAATGCAGACACATTACATGGGTATATACGAGTACGCCGTAACAGCATGACGACATCTACATTAGCCGATTCATTACTATGGCAGGAACAACTGGCCAGTGGCGCGCACTGGTCCGGTATTTTGCGGCGCGGCAACTCGCTGCGCCTCACCGATGTGCAAGGTGGCGCCAATGTGTCGGCACTTTTTTATAACGCCGACGAAAAACTCGAACGCTATAACATGGCCGACACATTAAAAGCGCAACACACGGCTTATTTAACACACGGTGTCGTTTGCTATTCCGATATGGGACGCATATTGTGTTCGATCACCGATGACACCTGCGGCTTGGCGAGCAGCCAA
>JANOOU010000618.1:0-12486 GCA_031421475.1 Gammaproteobacteria bacterium
CGCTACTGGAAGCAGTTTGCCGTACCCGTTGAAGAATGCGGCCGCGCAGTGCCGACGATGGTTCGATTGGCATCAAGCCTTCCTGCAAGGCCTGGCATACAGCGTCATCCAGCGCTGAGTCTTCGTTATAAGGTTTCATGACAAATGCTCCGAATAGTGGGTGCATGCTGTTGCAGTTGAGCTTTCAGGGTGAGCATGGCTTTGCGCAAAACTGTTTTTACACTGCCCAGGGGCATGCCGCTGTGGTCTGCAATTTCCTGATGGCTGAGGCCGCGAAAAAATGCCAGTGCCAACAACTGGCGTTCGGTTGCTGCAAGCTGCGTGATGGCGGCGTGTATGGCGCTGTTGCGATCCAGTGCCAGTAATAAATCAAGCGGGTTGTCGCCATTAAAATCGTCGCGCAGGCTGTCTGGGTCGTCGTGTAATTCTGCCGGATCGCGCCGCCGTAGTTGATCCAGTGCGCGGCTGCGGCAGATCATAAATAACCAGGCCCAGCCGTTACCGCGTGCCGGATCAAACCTTTGTGCCTGTTGCCATACTTGCAGGTAGGCATCTGACATCACTTCTTCTGCCAGCGGTACCGATTGTGTAATGCGTAATATCAAGGCATAGGCGCGTGCAGCCGTGGTGTCGTAAAACACGGCGAAGTGGTTTTCGTTTTGTTGCGCAATAGCCGTGATCAGCAGTGTCAGATCAACGAGATCTGTTGCTGGCCGTGGATGCAAAGGCGCGGCGGGTTCGTCATATTCCATGGGCATAGTATACGACTGAGCAACCGATAGTTGATAGTTGTTGCTGTATAACATGGCCTGTTAGTGCACCGCCGTGGGCGGAATCACAGGGTTTTTTAATGCAGGGCTCGGGTTTCTCATGGCCATTCACCGGTTACGATAAATGTTATACGCAGCATGCAGCATTTTGGATGTTGCGCGGGTCTACAACTTTCGTTTTATAAACCTGGATTAGCAATATCCTTGTCCATAAATCTGTGGCCCGACAATCTGTGGCCCATAAACCCGTGCATGAGCCGGGTGTTTAACGCGGCATCGAAAAACTTTCAGCAGCCTACATCCAAATTCATTTTGCCTGCGTAATAGGGATGTGTATCGAAATCGGTATGCAAAACAAAACTGGACTTTTTTGTGTCCCCTAAACACCAGGAGAAATTATGAAACACACTAACATCAGTATGAGCGTGCTCGCTCTGAGCATGGGAATCGTCGCGGGGGCTCATGC
This sequence comes from Gammaproteobacteria bacterium, assembly GCA_031421475.1. Taxonomy (GTDB): domain Bacteria; phylum Pseudomonadota; class Gammaproteobacteria; order SZUA-229; family SZUA-229; genus JACPVK01. Next base: position 1,237 of record JANOOU010000618.1, read on the forward strand.
TTCCAGCCATCGCGAAGCGCCCTTTATCACCGAAATGCCGAAAGTGGATGGCACCGACTTTTACATGTTTAACAGTTATGAGCCGGAGCGCAATGATTACGTGACCTTGATTGCCAATTATCTGCCGTTACAATCGGCATACGGCGGCCCGAATTATTTCACGCTGGATCCCCAGGCTTTATACGAAATACACGTCGATAACAACGGCGATGCACGGGAAGACATTACCTTCCAGTTTCGTTTTAGTAATCAGTTACAGAATCAAACACTCAATATAGGCGGCAAAAATGTTGCCACACCACTGGCGAATTTTGGGCCAGCAGTTACAGGTATTACCGCTGGTTTAAATGTAATTGAAACCTACAGTGTTAACGTGGTGCGCGCTAACCGTCGCAGTGGTACACGCACGGCCGTTACCAATGCAGAAAATGGATCGTCCACCTTCACCAAGCCAGTTGATAATATTGGTAACAAAACGATCGCGGATTATGCAGGTTATGCAGCTGGCCATGTTTACAATGCCGATATTCCGGGTTGCGACATACCTGCAAAATTATTTGTGGGCCAACGCAAAGAACCGTTCTCGGTAAACCTGGGCGAAATTTTTGATTTAATTAATTTGAATCCGCTGGGTGCAACCGATGCTGCGGTCAATATTATTGCGGATAGCAATATCACTTCGCTGGAACTGGAAGTACACAAAAGTTGTTTAACGAATGGCAGCGAACCGGTCATTGGTGCCTGGACCACCGCCAGTCTGCGTCAAGGTCGTGTATTACGCCCGGTGCCTACTTACCTTAATCCAGCATTTGAAGGCGGCGCCTGGACTCAGGTTTCACGTTTGGGTATGCCATTGGTGAATGAAGTGATCATTGGTCTGGGCGACAAGGATAAATTCAATGCATCCAAACCCCAAAACGATACACAGTTTGCCGATTATGTAACCAACCCAACTTTGCCCGCTTTAATTGAAACCTTGTTCCCCGTTGCCGTGGCGCCCACGAATTTTCCACGCAACGATTTGGTAACCGCGTTTCTCACGGGTATTGCGGGAATAAACAAACCGGCAAGTGTTACACCTTCTGAAATGTTACGCCTCAATACCACTACGCCCGCAACAGCTATGGGCAGCCAGAATAATCTGGGTGTGATCGGTGGTGATGCTGCTGGTTTCCCCAACGGCCGCCGTCCCGGTGATGACGTGGTGGATATTGCATTACGTGTCGCCATGGGTGTGTTGTGCACACTGAATGACGCAGCCACATTTGGTTGTGTAGCGGCAGATGCACCCGCAGGTAGCGCGGCTGTTACCGATGGCGCAACAGTAAGTGATGCAGAATTCGGTAATGCATTTCCGTATTTGATGACACCGATTGCCGGCTCACCAAATTAAGGAGAACGTTATGAAAAATCCAATACTGTTGTTACTGCTGTTGAGTACGCTCGGTGCTTGTTCCAATAATGACAATAACAGTGCAACACCGGCTACCGGTGTAACGACTGAGTCATTTATGTCAGACATGAAAACGCTGGTGAGTACAGCACCGGAAACGATTGAACCTGACGCGGCTGATGTTGTTACGCCAGAACCGGAAACCATCGAGCCGGAAGATATTTAAACAGTGAACCAAGCAGGGATGTTTTCCTTGCCCATGAAACTCAAATCATGGGCAAGGTTTTTTATTTATGTTGCAACGAATGTCGATCACTATGGGAATAAATGTAGCGTGGATAAGCGCAGCGCATCCACCATTGCCCTGATCATCAGGCCGGTGATAATCGACACAGGAATACATTTAATATGAACTATCATCCCACGGCTTTTATTGTACTGATGTTCACGTTGTTGATGCAGAACGTTCAGGCCAAGCCATATTTGCCCAGCGATGATGCGCAAATACTGCAACATTTACCCAATGTGTTATTTGAAAAATCCGCACAAAATTTTCGTAGCGAATTACAGCAACAACCCGCTGATATAAATCGTACCCTGGCGTTGGTGCAGCAATACATACAGCAATCACGTAACAGCGGTGATCCGCGTTATCTGGGTCGCGCCGAAGCTGTATTGGATACCGCGTTTGAAACTCAACCCATACCGGTTCCCGTATTCGTCATGCGCGCCATTCTGCGCCAGGCCAATCACGACTTTGAATTAGCGTTACAGGATCTCAACACCGCCATACGCCTTGATCCCGGTTATGCGCAGGCCTGGCTGACACGTGCCTCGATATTCCAGGTGCGCGGTGATTACAACCTGGCGCGCAAGGATTGTCAGCAACTTGCAAAGTTGCGGCAGTATTTAGTGGCGCAGGTTTGTATGGCCGAGATTGCGAGTTTGAGTGGCCAGGCAAGCCAGGCGGCACAGATGTTAAAACATCTGGCCAAACAACTGCCGACAAACGACACGAATAACCGCCAATGGATTGAAGGCCTGCTCGCAGACATAATGACGCGACAGGATGATATGCGTGCAGCCGAGAAGCACTATGTAACAGCGCTCAAAATAACAGCGGCCGATATGTTTTTGCTGACATCGTATGCCGATTTTTTGCTCGATCAAAACCGACCACAAGAAGTGATTAAATTACTGCTTGCACATCAAACTGCCGATGCCGCATTGCTGCGTCTGGCCATCGCAGCAAACCGTATTCAGCACCCGCAGGCATCTGCTTGGAAAACCGAGCTGAATAACCGATTTTCTGACAGCCGATTACGTGGCAGTAGTTTGCACCAACGTGAAGAAGCCCGGTTCACACTCATATTATTACAACAACCCGAGTTAGCACTGGAACTGGCGCGTGCCAACTGGTTATTGCAGCACGAACCTGCTGATGCGCGTTTATTACTTGAAGCGGCATTGGCGGCGGGCAAACCGGAGGCGGCGCAACCGGTGTTGACATGGTTGCAAGCCACCGGCATGCAGGATGTGCGGCTGCAAATGTTGCGACGCACCCTGCTATCGCTCGCGCAGACGTCTATTAATCGGGGTTGAAAAAATGTTAATTCGATGGATGTTTTATATTGCGCTGCTGTTGGTTGTAAACCAGGCCCAGGCACACAAAGCCAGTGACAGTTATTTGCGCTTGCGTATTGAAGGGTCGCAAGTGCAGGTGCAATGGGATATTGCATTACGTGATTTACAAGCGGTGATTAATCTGGATGGCAACACCGATGGCGATATCAGCTGGGGCGAGCTGCGTGCACAACATGACAACATTGCTGCCTATGTTCTGGCGCATATTACATTCACTCAGGACGATCAGGTTTGTAAGACTAATTCGCCACAGCAACAGGTCGATCAACATTCCGATGGCGCCTACACCGTGTTATTTTTCACTGCCGATTGCCAAACACCGGTGACTAAACTGGCGGTGAATTATCAATTATTTTTTGACATTGATCGCCAGCATCGTGGTTTGTTGCAACTGGAAAACGCCGGTAAAATACAAAGCGCTATTTTCAGTCCCGATAATATGCAGCAGTCGTTTTATTCGGTTGACCAGAATATCTTGCGGCAATTTGGCGATTATATGGCGGAAGGCATCTGGCATATCAGCATCGGCTACGACCACATATTGTTTCTGGTGGCATTATTATTACCGGTTGTTTTACAGCGAAAAAATAATGCCTGGCAACCGGCGTCCAGTTTTCGCGGTGTGGTAACCGAAACCCTCAAAATAGTCACTGCGTTTACGCTGGCGCATTCCATAACACTGAGCCTGGCTGCCACCGGCACTATTAATATGCCATCACAATTAATTGAAGTGGCCATTGCATTATCGGTATTGCTCGCTGCACTGGATAATTTAGTTCCAATATTTCGCTGCCCACGCTGGTGGGTGGCACTGGGTTTTGGTTTGATACACGGTTTTGGATTTGCCACCGTATTGAGTGAGCTAGGTTTGGCGACTCATGCGTTGATCATGTCACTCCTGGCATTTAATCTGGGTGTGGAAACCGGCCAGTTATTAATTGTTGCAGCCTTATTGCCCGTATTGTTTTGGCTACGACAATCAACCCATTATCCACGTTTTGTTTTGGGTGCAGGTTCGCTGGCTTGTATGCTGATGGCGACGGTGTGGATCATTGAGCGGGCAGGGGATGTGGCATTTTAATCGGGTTTATTTAAGCCGTTACTCCGGAGTACTAGGGAGCCTCTGAACACGTTATGTGCCGCCGATTTGCGCTGAAAAATTCTGCCTCGACAATCAGCTTGCCCAAACGGGTTCAGAGCTGAATGGCACTTACTTAAGGGGAAGTCATTGTAGGAGCGGGCCACGCCCGCGATATTTTTATGAAAGTGCGAACCGCAACGCAATATCAAGCCATGCAAATAATCTGGGGGTTTTCAGCCCGTATTAGTGTTTATTTGCGTGCATTGATGAGTGTTTTTTTTACCCGATTTGTCGCGGGCATGGCCCGCTCCTACAGTCTTAAGTAAGTGCCATTCGGTTCAGAGCTTCCTTAACCTATCAAATCATCGGCTATGAGAACCATTCATTAAACAACCATAATGATCGGTTGTTGGATATTTTTTGCCACGTACTTCCATTTCATCAATGTCCGTTTCCGAATCGAAACTACGTAACGCATGTACCGCCCTCAGTGTTTATGTTGGTGATGTGTATCTGGAAAGTGCGGGTGTGAATGCGTGATGGGTTGGTGCCGATGCGGATGGCTATGTTTAGTATCGGGGGAAACCGGATAGTCATGTGTGTGTTGGTGGTGTTCATCATGCTCATGTTCGTGATGGTGTTCCATCATCTCGTGTGTGTGTACGTGCTCATGACGTTCGGTGAGATGCAGCCAGGTGCCTATTGCCATCAGCACGCCTGCGATGAAGAGTGGAAGCGTGAGCGCTTCGCCCATCAGCAAGGCCAGTAACGCACCGAAGAATGGCGCAATCGAAAAATAGGCGCCCGTGCGTGCCGTGCCCAGGTGACGCAGCCCGACTACAAACAGTGTCAAACTCACGCCATACGCAAAAAAACCAATCAGCATGGCCGCCGCCATATTGGGTGTTGCAGGCATGGGCGCACCGAGTGAGAACGCCAGCCCCAGATTGACGGCGCCCGCCACCCAGCCTTTAACGGATGCGATCCAGCTGGCATCGGTCAGCGATATTTTGCGGGTAAGGTTGTTATCGATTGCCCATGCTAAGCAGGCGCCGAGGATGGCCAGTGTTGGCCACAGCCCGGTGATGCGTGCTTCGCCGGGTGCGCTGAGAACGATGGCACCCGCCAGAATGGCAAGCATGCCCAGCGCAATCCGGCGATCAAAATTTTCTTTGAAAACAAACCACGCCAGCAATACTGTAAACACGCTTTCGGCGTTTAGAAGCAGGGATGCGCCGGATGCCGGCATCGCCGTCAATCCTTTCATCAACAACACCGGGCCGACAATGCCGCCCGCTAAAATCGCCCCCGCTAACCAGGGCACTTCATGCCGGGAAAGATGAATAGCAGGCATTTTTTTAAGATGACGATACAGTGTCAGTCCGACACCGGAGCCCAAATACAGCAAACCGGCCATCAGCCACGGATCAATCGTATCCAGCAGCCATTTTGCGAGCGGTGTGCCGGCGCCAAATAATAATGCCGCACCGAGTGCTGCGAGTACGCCAGGTTGACGCAAGCCGTTTTTCCAATTCATGGTGTTATCTTTACGTTAAATAGGTTTTTTAAAAAAATAATCAGCGATTGGGTCACGCTGCAATGCCATTAAACAGCAAGCAAAAAATGGCGAAAAAAACGGAGTGTACATGAGTATTTTTTCGCCATTTTTAACGCAGGCTTGACAAGTGCAGTCGTTTTTCAAAAGCGGCTAAATAACATCGTCCGGTGCTTGCTTGCAGGGATGCGCTGCATCACCCCGCTCAAACTGCACGGTGGTGTGCCCAATTCCAAACTGCTCACGTAATTCATTGTTGATGTTAACGAGCAGTGCATCGTCAATAATCGCGTCCGGTTTGACCAGATGAACCGTTAACGCAATTTCAGTCGTGCTCATGGCCCAGATATGTAAATCGTGAACGGCTGTAACGCCGGGCAACCTGGCAAGGTATGCAAAAACTTTTTCCGGATGAATATTTGCGGGCACCGCATCCAGTGCAAGACTGAGCGATTCACGCAGCAAACTCCAGGTGCCCACGCCAATAACAACCGCGATAGCAAGACTCACGCTGGGATCCAACCATAGCCAACCCGTAAAACGCATGGCGATGGCTGCCACCACCACACCCAGTGAAATAACGGCGTCAGCCGCCATGTGCAAATAGGCGCCGCGAATGTTGACGTCCTGGTCTTTGCCAGACATGAACAACCAGGCAGTGAATCCATTAATAAAAATACCAATGGTTGCCACCAGAATAACCGTGCCACTTTCAACTGCTTCAGGATGACCGAATCGAAGAATGGCCTCCCACGCAATAGCACCCACCGCAATCAGTAAAACCAGCGCATTTGTCAACGCTGCCAAAACCGACGTACGGCGCAGACCATAGGTGTAACGTTGCGTGGGAATTTTTCGCACCAATACGCTTGCGCCCCACGCCAGCACCAAACCTAAAACGTCGCTGAGGTTGTGACCGGCATCTGCCAGCAGGGCGAGGGAATTTGACAGCAAACCAAAAACCGCCTCAATCACCACAAAGCTGACATTGAGCGCAATGCCAATCGCAAATGCACGATCAAAATTTTTCGGCGCAGGACTGTGATTGTGACCGTGCTCTTGATCGTGTTCGTTGCAATGGTCATGGGAATGTGTATTGGTCATGTATCAATTCTCTTTCTGTTAAATGAAACGCTACATTAAGCGCTGGCTTCTCTAAGAAAATGCTGATTAAAATAAAGTTGTATCGTGAGGTGCTGCATACTACCGTATGACTTCACCGCCTGCGGCAGTTCACAATCACACGCTCCTATGGAATCAGCCCATCTTTATTGATTTAACAGGGCTGATTTTCGCGCCCCGACATCGAGCGGTTCAGCTCTGCTTTCAGCATGCGCCATTGCGGCAAAAACTGATCCATGAGTTTTTTAAAACGCTCGTTATGATGACGTTCAAACAAATGCACCATTTCATGTACCACCACATACTCAAGACAGGACGCAGAATGTTTCGCCAGCTCTAGATTTAACCAGATACGCCGCGCGCGGATATTGCAGCTTCCCCAGCGGGTTTTCATTTGCTTGATACCCCAGTCTTCCACGTGCACACCCATGATACTTTGCCATTTATTAATCAGCAACGGGATTTCCTGCTTCAAATGTTCGCGATACCAGTTATTTAACACGGTTACACGTTGCGCTACGGTGGTGGTGTTACGCAGATACATCGTCAGCAATAAATTATCACCTGGCTCAACATATGACGGGCGATTTGATTGCTCGACCACCTGCAAACGATAAAGTCGGCCCTGAAAATAGTGTTCTTCACCGCTTAATATTTCATGCTGTGGCAACACTGGTTGAGCGGCAATACGCGCTTGTTGTTTGTGTATCCAGCCTAAGCGTTCCACCACTGCCCGACGTACTGTGTCATCGCTTACCCAGGCCGGTGCAGCCACGCGCACCCGACCTGTCGGCGGTGACACCATCAACCGTAAGTGTTTAACCGCCTTGCGCACGACTACAATTTGTAAACCACTCACTTCGATATAACAGGGTTCGGAGCGGGGTATTTTTTTTGCCTTGAAAATTTTTGAAAACACCGATTAGATACTCACACTACGTGGCAAGATAGATACATACTCAGACAAAAAATCTGCATTACCCGGAAATACCATCACCTTTTGTCAGCGATCATACTATTCACTGCCTGCCATACAGTCAATTGATTACACGACAGATAAATGAAGGAGGTTCTGAATAACGCCATCCTGGCGTTCTCAGAGTACGAAAAAACAAACATGTCATTTCTGTTTTTTCGCTATTTTTGCCTGGTCTTGGCTGGGCTCGCTACGTTTTTCAACAAGCTGCTAAAGACGAATGTTTATTTTCTGGATAAACAGTCTTGTAGGGTGCCAAAACTCAACTCTGGGCGTAGCGCATCCACCAGAGTTATCGGCGGATGCGCTGTGCTTATCCCGCCCTACGTTCATATTTTTTTGACTTAATCAGAGGTTCACTAAAGACAAATGTTTATTTTCTGGATAAACAGGCTATGAGTTTCAGATGATGCACTTCAGTATCCATGTTTTCCCATCCCGTGGTTGTAAATCCTGCATTGCCAAACTGCCCGATGTCCTGTTCCGGTGCATCGGGTGCCGAGATGTCATCACGTAAATAAAATTGTGGTGTGATGGGGACGTTATCGGGAATAGCCAGTGTCACCTGTATCGCGCCAAGGTCGCTATCGATATTGAACGTGTTTTGTGCCAAACCGTTAAATGCTATTTCATCTACAGACATGCGACCATCGACTGCCAGACTGTTGTGCGGGGTGCCATAGCTAATAGTGAGCATCGGTAATTTTTTTGCACTGTTCCAGTCCATGGTTGTCAGAGTAACAAGATCAGAGAAAAAAAATCCTACCGGAAATGGAATGTCGATAATCGTGTCCATAATAAAGCCGTCTGGTGATATCACATAATCAATTAATAAACGGGGTGATTTCAATTTCCAAAACATGCTGATGGTATTTTCTGTGCGACGGATAACTCGGATAGGGCCTGATTTAATGGCGATTAACCTTGAATGGTAATCGGCTGCACTGCGTTCAAAATGGATCCATCCAAACAGTTTTCCGGTGTGGCGGATTTTCATGATATCGGACACATCGTGGCTCCAGCTATCAGTTGAATCTGTTTTCCATTTAAGCGTATCAATTAAAAAAGGTAGGGTGCTGGAAAAGCCAATTTTAAAGGTTTCACTGCTAACGGTATCAAGCGATTGTGCATAGTGCATATAAGTCCGTTCAGTTACGCTGGCGTGGGCTGCGTTTTTTTTAAAATAAATCCATTGTATAGGCGAGTTATGATTTTTTATTTCCAGCTCGATCAGATCATCTTGCCCATTATTCTCAGGAAGCCTCGTGATGTATTCATCCGCGTTGTGTCGTAATAGTGCGAATTCGTCATTGTCGTCTAAACGATTTATGTCGCTGTCTGATGTTTCTTTATTTTTATCGCCCAGGATATAACGGTTGTCTTCGTCCCGCTGATCAATTTGAAAAGGAATCGGTTCCAGATCGGTGCCAGACCATTTAAACACGGCGATCCGATTAACAGGTGAGCCAATAAGTCCGGGTAAAAACGCACCGGGTATCACCAGTAATCGCTGTTTGTAACCACAGGATTCTGCAAGTCTTATAGTGGAATGGGTGATGGGTCCAGCCAATAGAGCTGTGTTATATGCAGTGAGTAAAATTGCGAGCAGTAGTCTGAAGCTGTACATATTGTGTAAAGGTCTCATTTTACAAATACCCAACACTTATTCTTGCCAGTGCTTGGGGAGTTTTCCGGTTAACACATAGGCAAATGCAATCACCTCGGCCACCGCACGATAAAGTTCATCGGGTATTTCTTCACCGGTGGGTAGTTGCGCCAGTATTTCGACGAGTTCCCTGTCTTGCTGCAAGGGTATGCCATGGCGTTTAGCCAGTTCAATAATTTTGTCGGCAAGCTGGTGCTGGCCGCTGGCGGTGACACGTGGTGCGTGATCACCGTCGTATTCGAGTGCCACGGCGATGCGGTGTTCGCTCATGCCTGCTCATCCAGCAAGTGTACATTGCTCATGACGGTTTGCGGGGCTTCAATTTTTCCCTGCACCGCTTCAAGTTTGATCACTTCTATACCGGCACGCTGCAAGGCGCGCTCGAGCATGGGCAGATAGCTGCGAATTTTTTCCAGGGTGTTGCTTTGGGTGGCACGAAAGAGGGTGCTAAGTTGTTTGCCTTTTAAATGCAGCGAAGCCTGCAAAGGGCCGAGTGAGTTGATGTTGAAATTAAGGGTGACTTGCCAGCCAGCTTCCGTTTGTTGCGTGGATTCTTTTTCCTTTTCAATCCGAAAATTAATCCAGTGTGTTTCATTATCATGGCGTAACGGCAGGCCAAACAATAATAACAAGGTGCTGTCGGCGTCGCGTAGCAGGGGTAATAATTGTTGCTGGCTGATATGGGCAATGGATTGTGATACAGCGGCTTTGAGTTCGCCCAGGGTATTTTGATCGTTAACCAGTTTAAGCAATTGTTCGAGTGTGGCCGTGCCTTGGTTTTTCTGCACATGTGAAAACAGTTGCATGATGGCGGTGGTGAGTGGCGTATCAATTTTTTGTAATTCAATAGCACTGATGAGTTGGCGCATATCGGCTGGTTTGATTAAGGCGCCCAGTTCCTGCGCTAATCGCAGCAAGGGTAGTTGCGGATTACGCAAATAATTTTCAATGAAGCGAATCGCCTGTTCGTTATGGCTGGTAAGCCCGGCTACGGGCGAAACATTTCTAAGTAATGTATCCAGCTGCTGAAGCTGGGCTTTGAAATCTGCTGTGGGCTGCGCCGGATTTTTTGCTAAATTTGGCTCAAGCATGATGCCGCTGTGCTGAATAAATTGTTTTAAGGTTTGTGGCTGGCTGAGTTGCTCCGGGCTCGGAATGTGTTGCAGAAATTGTTGCAGCAAGGGCCGGGTGTTGGCGGGTAATCGGTTGTCACCCAAAATTTTAATCATCTGTTCAATGAGTGGCCGCCAATCGGCTTGCGCACTAATGAAGGGGCGTAAATGGCTGGCTGCAATCTGCGCAGTAGTCGGCGGTGTAATAATGTTGAGTAAGGGCGTGTCGCCCAGTGTCTTGACCAATAATTTAATTTGTTCACCGGTTTTGAGAGGCAGGGGTGTTTTACTTTCCATCACTTGATGGCCGATGCGTAACAGGATTTTATCCAGGTTTTCACCACCACGTTCAACGGTGGCATTTAATACCTGGCCGACTTTCCAGGCTTTGTCGATGCCGGGCAACAACTCCGTGTGGATTTCGGTGACCGACGGGATGATGGGTATGTTGACCATGATTATCCAGAAATCGGCAGATCAGTGCTTTGCCAGTGAGCAACATCAGAATCGCTGTTGGGTTTCATCATGGGGCGCCTTGTGTGGGTTGGTCACTCTATAGTCATTGATAGTAGGCCGTATTGTTCGTTGCCTGAAATATCATACAGGCGTTGCATTCAATGCGTGTTACCAGGTTTATCGGCAGCGCGCCAAAAAACTGTCGGCGAGGCGGGGTTTTCCGGTTAAAACTTTGTCACCGCGCC
>JANOOU010000619.1:0-8977 GCA_031421475.1 Gammaproteobacteria bacterium
TCCTATGGAAACCGGTTTTCGACAAGCGCTTTCTTCTCCACTGCCCACCACCCCGGTGCGGCAGGCCGATACATCTCAAAGTAACCATTCTGCGGAAACCTCCGCAACCCCGGGAAAAACCGTTGCTGCGCAAGATGAAGCTTCCATGCGAAGTTATGAGCGACGCGTTATGTTACCCTCAATGGCATATTCATTTTTACCCATGTCCTGGCAGCGTATCACCTCAACTGTGACATCCAGCGGCGGCGTAATCGGGTTTTCAGGTTTAATGGAAGCGTGAATTTCAGTGCCGGGCGCCATTGCGTGTTGCGTCAAGAAAGAAATGCCATTGCCACTCAGATTTTTAATGTGACCGCAGAGTTTGTTGCCGGATCCATTGACAGAATATTCCATGTTGCAGCCCAGATTCATGCGGAAAAAATCGCGTTTTTCAGAATAGTCCAGTGCCATAGTGCCCCCGAGTTGGTGTAACTAGCCGTGGGTTGAAAAACTCAAAATCTTTGCAGCTCTTTTGGTTGTTTTTCAACAAGCGACTAGAGGGTGGATTTAAATAACAACGCCTTAAATCCTGGGCAGAGTTTAGAAGTTATCTCGAGGGAAATCTATGCGAGCTGTCAGAAAATCTACCATATCTAGTGGAATTTTCGGGCGCTAGCCACTATTCCTGGCTTGACTGATGGGTATTCAATTTCGAATGGCCAATCCCGAATGCCGCCTTCCAGCGCCAGGGTTTCGATGCGGTGCTCGTTAAGAATCAGTGCGGCGATGGCGCTGCGTGGACCGGAATGACAATAAACGATATAGGGCTGCTTGCGACTAAGTTCATTCATACGGTTAACCAGCTCATTGAGTGGAATCAGTTTGGCGCCAACAATGCGGTTTTCGCCGTATTCTTCTGGAAAACGCACATCGAGTAATCGGTAGCCGTTATCGAGCATGGTTTTGGCTACTTGTGGTTGAACACTGCGTACCTGCGGCCGACTGAGCAGCTCCTCGTAATCACTTTTACCCAGTACCAGAACGTCGGTGTCTTCCAGCATGGTGATGATGTCGGCATCGTTTTTACAAGCTACCATGACTTGATCACCAAAAATATCACCCACCCCCAGTACGGCAGTGGCCATATATTGCTGGGTTAGCGGGTTATAACGCTGTGCTTCGGCGCGCCCCGATACAATCAAATAATAGGCATCACAGCGGTGATCCTGAATGCTTTCGCCACGCTTCAAGGTTTTGCGAATCATGCGTGAGAAGGCGCTTTCAATATATTCCATGGGCAGGCGGCGAAACATCAGGGTGTTACGAATGATATCGATATGTTTAACCGAGGGGCGGGGTTCACGCCCGATATAATCCCAGGCAATGATACTGTCGAGTATGTCGCGGTTGGCATGGCCGATCACACAATCGCTTTTGGCAATAACGCTGCAACTTTTGCCAGGGGTTAGTTGCACCGGCGTGCGCTGGGTTTCTTCAGGATTGGTTATCGACAAGATGCTACCCTGGCATACCATATCGATACTGCCTTCCAACAAATAAAGATAATCCTGGCTGCTACCGCTGCGAATTTGCAGGATTTCATCTTGCTGTAACTCGAGAACACGGACATGGTTAACGATTTCTTGCAATCGTTCTGGGCTCAGGTGATTAAATGGGAAATACAGATTACTCAGCTTGAACAGGATTTTTTTCAATTTGGTGCTCAGCATGGCGGCACTCATGTAACAATTAGTGGGAAATAAGGATAGTCTATTTTGCATCAACATTAGGCTAAAATAAACCCCGATAAACAGGTTAAGACAAGTTATGAATAAAGAACGAATCCAGAAAGCACTGGCACGTCAGGGTGTGGCATCGCGACGCCATATTGAAACGTTGATAGCCGAGGGCAAGCTGCGATTAAACGGGGAAATTGCCGTAGCCGGCGATCAGGTTTCTCCCGGTGACGTGGTCATGCTGGAAGGTAAAAAGATTGTCATCCGTGATGACGATAATCAAATGCCACGCGTGATTGCCTACCACAAACCGGAAGGTGAAATTTGCAGTCGGGATGATCCGCAGGGCAGGCCGACTATATTTGATAAGCTACCGCGCATTGTGCACGCACGCTGGGTGGCAATAGGCCGTCTCGATATCAATACCGCAGGCTTGATTTTGCTCACGGATAACGGCGAGTTAGCCAATAAACTCATGCATCCGTCGAGTCAGGTTGAGCGTGAATACATTGTGCGTACCATAGGTATGGCCAGTTCGGCGGTAATGCAGCAGCTGGTAAACAAGGTGGATCTGGAAGACGGCCCGGCCCGGTTTGAAACAGTGGATTATGTAGGTGGCGGTGAAGGTGTTAATCACTGGTATCACGTCACCATACTGGAAGGGCGTAATCGTGAAGTGCGGCGTATGTGGGAAGCTGTCGGCTTGAAGGTCAGCCGCTTGAAACGTGTGCGCTATGGCACGGTGTCCTTGGCCTCTACCCATCGCCAGCGTGCGGTAAAAGAACTGCACGAAAGAGAGGTCATCGCATTGGCCGATAGCGTGGGTTTGCAGTACTCGAAAGAGGGCGCAGTAAAAGCCGTGCCGCGCCGCAGCCGATCAGATGTTTCGGGCAGTACTAAAACCGCTAAATTCTCTGGTAAAACACCCAGTAAAGTGGCGCCTGATACACGCCGCACAGCAAGCAGCAAAATCGGGCGTATCACATCGGATGCGCCACCGCGCCCACGCGCAAAACAAACCAAACGACGTAACGAGAGGAGAGCTCCATGAATTTTCGAATACTATTACTGATGGCGAGTGTAATGTTTACCTCGCATGTTGTTGCCCTCACGGAGGGCAGTCTCGATGCCGGCATGGTTAACCCCGGTTATCACGAGCAGCCCGCCTGGTTTAAAAATTCATTTTTGGATATTGATGACGACATAGCCGATGCGCGCAAGAACAATAAGCGACTGGTATTGTTTTTTTATCAAGACGGCTGCCCCTATTGCAAAAAATTGCTGGAGGATAATTTAAGTCAGCAGGCCATTGCAGAAAAAATGCGCAAACATTTTGATGTGGTATCCATTAATATCTGGGGCGATCGCGAAGTCACCCTGAGTGGCAAAAGTATGCCTGAAAAAGATTTTGCCGCGCAGCTCAAAGTCATGTACACACCGACACTGATTTTCTTTAATGAAGAGGGCAAAACGGCATTACGCGCTAATGGTTATTACCCTCCCGAGAAATTCAATGCTGCGCTGGATTATGCACTTGGCAAGCAGGATAAAAAAGAAACCTTCAGTGAATATCTATTGCGCAAATCGCCAAAACCGGCCAGTGGCAAGATTCATCGTGACGTTGAAACAACGAAGCCGCCTTATCATTTTAACAAACCGATGCGCACAGGTATTTCGTATCGTATGCTCATGTTTGAACAAAAGCTTTGCCCGCCATGCGATGAGATGCATCAGGATATTATGGGGCGCGATATTTCTAAAGAATTGCTGAAGAAATTTGATGTGAGTGTGTTGGATATCTGGAGTGATGAAAAAATAATCGACGCCACAGGCGTAAGCCTGTCGGCGCGTGATTTTGCTAAAAAAATGAATATTCAATACGCACCCAGTATGGTGTTCATTGATAAATCAGGCAAGGAAGTTTTTCGCGTTGATGCCTATTTGAAATCATTCCATATTCAGTCTGCCATGGATTATGTATCCAGTGGCGAGTATTTAAAGCAGCCTAATTTTCAACGTTATATAGAAGCGCGTGCTGCTGCGCAGCGCAAGCAGGGCAAGACTGTTGATATTATGAATTGAAAAAATCTGGACATTAATTTTTTGATGCAGAGACACGGACAAATTTTGCGTAGGATGTGCCGACGAAGGAAGCGCATCGTTTTTGCCTGCCATGATGCGCTTCGTGCCTCAGCATATCCTACGGCACTGCCAGTAACGGCTAATAATTGTCAACGCAGCTTTTTCACCACCATTAGCTTTAACTTTTGCATAACACCTTGTTCAGCAAAACTGAAAAATGTGTCGTGGCCAATAATGATATGGTCGCAGAAATCCAGGCCGAGTGAGGTGGTGTTGATTAACAGATTAGACGTAAACTCCTCGTCCTTCTGGCTGGGAGTAGGGTCACCGGAAGGGTGATTGTGCACAAGAATAATGCCATAGGGGTTCAAGGGTATGGCGGCACGCAGTACTTCAATGGGGCGTGCATACACCGAGTTAAGTGAACCCAGCGCAATCACTTCAAAACATAATGGTTTGAGTTTGTTATCCAGGCTGATGGTGATGAGCTTTTCTTTAGCCTCGTTTTGCAGATCAGAGAACAAATCAAAAACCTTGCGCGGGTCCGTCAGCGGTTCGTTTGCCGGGGCATCCGCTTTAACCCGGCGCTTTTTGTAACGCAGCTCAATTTCGCGGATGTATGTGGGTTGTTTTTCTGTGTCGCTCATAGGCTTTATTCTTTTCCCGATGATCTGATTGGTAACCGGCCCAATGGATCTGCCGAGAGGATATTTTACAGACATTTGTCAGGGTTTGTTGTGGTTTGAGCTAATGTCTGTTTAGCCAGGCGAGATTGTGATGAGGAAAATTCTCTCATTCATCGTAATAATAGTGAATACGAAGCATTTGCAACATTCGGTATGCTACCTGGATCAATGAGCTTAAGTAGGGTTTTGAAATTTGTACGGTAAGAGCCACCCATGCTAACACGCTTACCTAAGCGGTTATCATTAGTCACGGCAGATTGAATTAAAGTTGCAATTTCTCTTGGAGAGAAATTTTGTACCATTTGATTATAGTAACCTGCAGCCGCATTGGACATTCCATATCCATTTCCAATTCTACAACATCCAATAGTTTGGACGTACTCTTCTTGGACTGTTTCTGGAACTGCGCCTTGTAGTGTTAATTCTAATAATCGTTCTGCAAATGCGGGCTCATTATAAAAATTGTTCATGCCATTGTGGATGTTCCAGAGTCTCTCCACAGCTCTCGAAAATACGAAATGTCTTTCTGATTCATTTAATAAATTAAGAAGGCCAAGTTTTTCAAAGAATTGGAGCGAAGCAGCATGTTTGTCTTCATGTCCTTTGGCAACATAATCAGAGTGATTATTTATTAATTCTGATCGCATGGATGATGTCAGGCCTTCAGGTAATCCACTGCAAATATCTAGAGAGTTCAACCGTGCTTGTTCAGGTGTATTGGGGTCGCAGTAAATGCCATGCACCATGGTTACAAGTACTTGTCTTTGTGCGCTATGGGTATCAGATAATCGTTTAACCAAAATGGCGCATTGATTGGTGTTAAATCTAGGGCCTTTAATTGCAGATATAAATGCGCCAATATCAACCCCTTTTGGTGAGGCGGAATCTGCAAGAGCATATCGAACACACCTATTTAAAAAAGTCGTGAATTCTCTGTCGTTAACTTTGCCAAGTGTGGGATGTGCAGCTGAAAAATTATTTCGTACATCTCTACATTGATCTAAAAAGAAAAAACCGTCTTCATCTACTAGATTCAGTTTTAGGCAAAGTTCTAATAATTGACTGTCTTGGTATTCAAGGAGGTGTTTTTCTTCAAAATCTCTTTGTAATATCTGTGCGACAATCACTAATCCAAATATTCTTATTTTTTCGCGAAGATGGAGAATTGCCGCATTCCAAGCGTAATTTATGGCGCCATCAAACAAACCTGCGCTTACGGCAACACACATGCGAGCTATAAGCTCATCTCTGAGTGCTACAGGAATTTCTCTTAATTCTCTTGGTAAATCACGCCATGCATACTGAATTTCCTCATCACTTGCTAACGCCTCCCTAGGGATTCCTAGTGCTTTCGTTAATTGGGATATAGCAGGTAATACAGTGTCTGGGAGTGCTGGAAGGTTTGGTTCTTTATTAACTATGACATTGTTCATAAATCCTTTATCCTATTTCTTGGTATTCAAAAAAATATTCGATGACAGTGTCAAATTACAATTGCAGTGAATTGCAAACTCAGATTTGACTTCATGGTATTTCTCATACCCAAACACATCCGCCAACATGTCTTTAATAATGGTGACAGTATCCGTTTCATTCACATCGCGTGACTTTGCAGATACGAGAATCGGTTGAAACTGTTTGATACCTGCAACAAGTCTTTCGTAAACCTTCTATGGAACACTGGGCATGTGAACGTCCTTTCTTTCGTCATTTATGGCGAGTCGCGTGGACTGCCGGGGGTGTTGGTACAGGGTGAATAAATTAGCGTTTGATGATTTACCGGGGTGCTTTGCTTTAAACCGAATATCGCCAAGGTGTTCTGGATAGTAATGAGCTTTGTGTTTTACGGCAATATATTTTTTAGGGGTGGCATGGCGGGGGTGAAGATTTGTGTGGTGTGCTTTGTGCATCAACATACCAGCCGCCAGCTATGCGCTTTGATGCGTTGGTACATCATTGATGCTGAGTAAGGGTGGGGGTGTCCATAGTGTCTAATTAAGTCTGGCACCCTGCAATATATTACCGAAACACTTAAAAAGGATACACACCCATACCGGTAAGTTAAGAATACGTCGTCGTCCCGGCAGGGATTGCCGGGATCCAGAATCCATGGATGGTGAGCAGCGTCACGTCCCTGTGATCTGGGTTCCGGCAATCCCTGCCGGAATGACGCTGGATTTAACAATTCATTATTTTGTTTGAATGGTATTTTTTTCATCTAACATATTAGTAAGTCTTACACCCTGCAATATAATTGTTTCGACTTAATCAGAGTTTTCTTAGCTAGCAACGTCTATTTTTATCAGCGGCCTATTATTGCGCAAAAATAATTTCACCGGTTTTATCGATGTCTTTGCCCATTACATATAAATAGGCCGACATAATCTCGTCAGGTGTTTTAAGTGTATTAGGGTTTTCACCTGGGAAAGCACGCGCACGCATACGGGTGCGTACCGGGCCTGGCATCACTGCATTGACCCGCACTGGATTTTCAGCAGTATTCAGCTCATCCGCTAGAATTTTCATTAAACCCATTGCAGCTGTTTTGGATACACCGTAGCCGCCCCAGTAAGCCTGGTCTTTATCATCTGTTGTAAATACGATGCGTGCATCCGGTGATTTTTTTAACAGCGGTAATAATGCGCGTGTCATTAAAAAAGGAGCATTGACATTAATCTGCATAACCTTGTACCAAAGATCAATGTCATGATGCTGTATGGGTGCTGCGGCACCCAACATGGCGGCGTTGTGTAATACACCATGTAAAGACCCAAACTCAGTTTCCAGGGTGTTAGCCAGGTCGGCATAATCTTTCGGGCTGGCGCCTTCAAGATTCATGGGATAGATGGCAGGCTGTGCGCCTTTTTCAGCAATAATTTCGTCATACACTTTTTCCAGCTTTTGTGTTGTACGACCTAACAAGATGACAGTTGCTCCATGTTTTGCGTAAGTCATGGCAGCGACCTTGCCTATGCCATCACCCGCGCCAGTAACCAGTATGATTTTATCGGCCAGTAAATTCATCGGGGCCAGGTATTTCATGTTTGCATTTCCTGTAAGGTTAATTGTGCTGATTTTACACCAGCGCGTACGGCGCCTTCGAGTGTTGCGGGTAATCCTGCATCTAAATTATCTTCAATATAAATATAATCGCCACACAGTTTTATCGACTTGACTGCGGTGTTGATGGTGGGGCGAATATCATCAACATGGGTGTGGCAACGAAAGGCGGCGCGTTTGTCTCGTATGACTTGGGTATGCAAGGGTGCTGGCCATGCAGGGAACAGTTGAGCCAGCTCGGTTGTAATTTTTGCAATTAATTCGTCGTTAGACCAGTGCATGTGTTTGCCATTTGCGCTGATGATAACAGCCATGAGTCCAGGCTGATTACAGTATTGACGATCAAATATCCATTCACTGCTTGCATGGATGCAGCCCATCATAGGCAAGGGCAGTTTTATCTCTGCCGGGTATTGTAAGTAAACAGTGCAAATCGGCTCATGTTGTAACTGCGATAGTTTATGTGTTGATTGCAAAAATGGGGAATGTGCTTGTAATAATTGCAGGGTGATTGTTGCGGGCGTGGCAAGTATCAAATGTTTATAGTTTTCAGAGTTATCGTTAACGGTTAAAGTTTTTTTCACAGGATCAATGCTGTTCACCTTGCTGCTGGTGAGTATTTTTCCACCATGAGATTCGATATAGAGTTTGGCAGATTCCGGAAAAAGTTTACTCAGAGTTGTTTTTGCGATTAATAAATCGGTGTTGGTACGTGCGCCAATAAAAGTCTGTTGCAATACAGTTTGAAAGGCGCGTGCCGAAGCCTGATCTGGATGGGTAGTGAGTGCCGCCAGACACAGGGGCTTTAACAAATATTCACAGTACCGATCAGGTAAATTGGATCGTTTTAACCAATCGGTAACTGAAATATCTGTCACCAGTTTTCGCTTCAGGATTTTATTAAACAGCCAGAGTGTTTTGAGTTTTTCGGTAAAACTGAGTGGTTTACAGCCTAACATACCGGCCAGCAGGTGAAATGGGGCAGGCCAGCTTGGTATATTTAATTCGAAAGCGGTATTTCCGGTTGCCAGATCAAGCAGGATAATCTGCATGTTTATGCGATGAAAAACATCGTATTCCGCGGTGCCGATTATTTTAAGCAAGGCCAGTAATTGATTATAGGCACCGATCATTAAATGTTGGCCGTTATCCAGAGTGGTGTTACCGGTTTCAACATCGCGAGCGCGTCCCCCAATTTGTTTCGCCGATTCGTAAACCGTAACTGCTACGTTATGTCTGGATAACTCAATTGCCGCAGCCAGCCCTGCCCAGCCCGCGCCAATAATAGTCACTGAACTCATGTTATGTCTGTTTTTTGAGTGAGTGTAAATAGATTTTATGCATGGCTTTTTCATGTCTGGCAGTGCGCCAGGCCAGCCATAATTTTCGTAACGGCGGTAATTTTATTGTATGTTCCAGAACGCGAAATCCATC
>JANOOU010000620.1:0-6194 GCA_031421475.1 Gammaproteobacteria bacterium
TACAAACGATCCATTTTCATTTGATCTTCGAGCGACATATTGACCAGATGTATGATCAACTTGAGATATTTGTTTTGTTTGATGGCGTTGTCACCGTACATGGCGCGTATATTCAGTACCCCCAGGCCGCGCACTTCCATAAAATCCTTGAGCACCGTTGGGCAGCTGCCGTTAAGCATTTTGGGTCCGGTGCGGGTGAATAAGGGCGCGTCGTCCGCGATTAAACGATGGCCGCGCGTAATGAGTTCCAGCGCCAGCTCGCTTTTACCAATGCTGCTTGCGCCGGTAATGAGTACGCCATTGCCCATGACTTCCATGAATACACCGTGTACGGTGGATTTTTCGGCGAGCAAATTCCACAGATAAAACCGCATCGTGTCAATTAATTCGCTGCTGGGTGTGCTGCTGCACAATAATGGTGTGTGGTGTAAGTTCGAGAGTTTAATGAATTCTGCCGGCGGTTCGATGTTATCGCAGGTGATGATGGCAGCAGTACGGCGCGAAAATAATTGTTTCATCAAGTCGCTGCGTGAATTCTTTTTTAATCGCCGCAGGTGATCCCATTCGATTTTGCCAATAACCTGAACGCGGTTGGGATGAATCAGATTGAGATGGCCCACCAGTGTCGCCTGTTCACCCAGCCGTAAATTGCGTTTGATGACACGATGTTCATTACGAATGCCAGCAATCCAGTGCAGATCGAGCTGGCTGCGTAACAGGTTGAAGAGTTTTTGTGGTGTCAGTTTGTCCATACGGCGGGCTTGGTTCAGCCGGTGCTCACATTACGAGGCGGCTGACATCTGCTCCCAGCCGGATAATTGGCGAAATAATTCGGCGTCCGTTTTGCATTGGCGTAACGTATTGCAGAAATCGGGATTGCTGAACATACCGGCCAGGCCTGCCAGTATCTGCAAATGTTCTTCGGTATGAAATTCCGGCACTAATAGCGCAAACAATAAATCGGTGGGCTGGCCGTCGGTGCTGTCGAAGTGGGAGGGCTTGTCGAGTTTTATAAAGGCACCCACCGTTTTATCGAGGTGAGCAATGCGGCCATGGGGCAGGGCTACTCCGTGGCCGAGCCCGGTTGATCCCAGGCGTTCACGTTCGATTAATCGATTGAAAATATCGCGGTGGTTTAATTCCGGCGCACCCTGAGCGAGTAATTGTCCGATTTTTTCCAGCAAGCGCTTTTTGCTGCTGATGTCGGGTAAACAAATGACGCGATCGGGTGCGATGAGTTGCTTGAGGTCCATGGTATTACTTTTATGGCTCGTCGCTGAAATCAGCATGACCCTTGTTGTGGTGGTGGTTAGTGATTTTTTGTTTGTGTTTGCTGACCTGACGATCGAGCTTGTCCATCAGACCATCGATGGCGGCGTACATGTCATCTTCGGTACTCTCGGCGAAGATGTTGTTGCCGCTCATGTTAATGGTGGCTTCTGCCTTGTGACGCACGTTGTCAACAGACAAAATGACATGGATGTTATTCACCTTGTCAAAATGGCGCTCGACACGTTCCAGTTTTTTCTGCACATACTGGCGCAGGGCGTCAGTGATTTCTACGTGATGGCCGGTGAGATTCAGTTGCATAAGGACTCCTTGGGTCTGGCCTCAGTTGAGGCGTTTTCGCTCGTTGGATGGCGCGATCAGCATGGCTTCCCGATATTTTGCCACAGTTCTGCGTGCCACGTTGATACCTTGTTTAACCAATATTTCGGCAATTTTGTTATCGCTCATCGGTTTGTGTGCATCTTCGCCTTCGATCAGCTTCTTGATCATGGCACGAATCGCAGTCGCCGAGCATTCTCCGCCATCGGCCGTGCCGACGTGGCTGGAAAAGAAATGTTTAAATTCAAATACACCACGCGGGGTGTGCATGTATTTTTGGGTGGTCACCCGTGAAATGGTGGATTCGTGCAGCTCCAGTTCTTCGGCAATAGCGCGTAACACTAGGGGCTTCATGCCTTCATCGCCGTATTCGAGGAAGGTGCGTTGATGCGTCACAATAGAGCTGGCCACACGTAACAAAGTTTCATTGCGGCTTAACAGGCTTTTGATAAACCAGCGTGCTTCCTGCAGGTTGTTTTTCATATAGGTATTGTCGGTGCTACGATCGCCGCGATTAACGTAGCTGGCATAGAGCGGGTTGACGCGTAATTTGGGTGCTGTATCGGGGTTAAGTTCAACCAGCCAGCGGTCATTGCGTTTGCGTACAAATACATCGGGCACTATATAGGGTGCGGCTTTGCTGGCCATGGCCGCCCCGGGCTTGGGATTGAGGCCGCGAATAAAACGGATGATGTTGGCGAGTTCGTCTTCATTGAGTTTGGTAAAGCGCTTCAGCCGCGCGTAGTCGTGATTGCCGAGTAAATCGAGGAAATCTGTTACGATCAAACGCGCACCCTGTACTTCGGGCGTGTTGACATCAAACTGATCCAGTTGCAGCAGCAGGCACTCTTTTAGATCGCGGGCGGCCACACCTATCGGGTCAAAATGTTGCACCAGATGCAGCACAGCGACCACTTCATCAAGGTCGATTTCCAGCTCGTCTACCAGGCCGGCGTGTATGTCTTCGACGCTTTCAGATAAATAACCGTCTTCATCCACAGCATCGATAACGGCCAGGGCAATGGCACGATCGGTATCGCTGATGGGGGTGAGCTGTAGCTGCCACAGTAAATGGGCGATGAGCGGATCGTCTTCGGCGGACTGGTTTTCCAGAAAATCCTGTGCCCGGTCTTCATCGCCTGGGCTGCCGGTAGCGGATGTCGGCATATCGTAGATATCTTCCCAGGCGGTATCTACCGGCAGGTCATCGGGAATGGATTGATTATCGTCGCTGCTGTAGTCGTTATCACTGCTGGCGGTGCTGTCTGGGCTTTCACCGGTGTTACTGCTGTAGCTGTCCTG
This sequence comes from Gammaproteobacteria bacterium, assembly GCA_031421475.1. Classification (GTDB taxonomy): domain Bacteria; phylum Pseudomonadota; class Gammaproteobacteria; order SZUA-229; family SZUA-229; genus JACPVK01. Next base: position 2,911 of record JANOOU010000620.1, read on the forward strand.
TTCACTGGTGGGATGGTTGTCTTTGTTGCGCTCACTGTCGAGGGACTCGATTTCGTCCTCAACCTCCAGCATCGGGTTGGATTCCAGCGCCTGCTGAATTTCGATCTGGAGTTCTAAAGTCGAGAGTTGCAAAAGCCGAATGGCCTGCTGCAACTGAGGGGTCATGGTAAGGGATTGACCTAGGCGTAGCTGTAAGGACTGTTTCATTAGTCAGTGAGTCGGTTTTTAGTTTTTCTAGGTCGTTATATCAGGGTTGTTGCCTCCATGCAGATGCTGTGCCATCTCCATGGCCGTGATTAAAGCATAGCATCTTCAATCTGGAAACGGAGCTTGATAACGCGCTCGATAGGAAATAACGCCATTATTTTTGAGCCTTGTCATGATTTCAGTTTTTAGGGATTTTTTGACAAACGTCCACCGGTTGTTAGGAAACCTCGGAGGTAACGGGGTCTGAATCTCTTGACCCCGGCGGCAACACAGGCATTTCATCACCAGCGCCCCGAGGCGCCGCCACCTCCGAACGAACCGCCTTTCCCTGAAGAGCGGCTACTACTGCTACTACTTCTGCTCGAATTATTGCTGTGGCTTGATCCTCCGCCTCGTCCGTCATTTTGCCCGGTGAAAAACATTAACGCAGTGGTCATTACACTGCAGAGTACGCCGAAAATCCACTCGGTTAGGAACCCGCTGACTACACCGAAAAGTACGCCGAATACCAAAGCAAAGAACAGGCGCATATGGCGTGATGGAAAACGCTGTGTAAATGAATAAGTCACAAAATAACCCGAAAAAAATAAGACGGGCAGCAGAAAAGGGATAAAGAATGACCAACCACCGATGTCTTCAAAAAAGCTCGACCAACTGACATCTAACTGGTTGTCCAAACCTTCAGCCAGGGGCGCTGAAGGTGATGTGGATGGGTGGGCCAGTACGGCCAGAATCGCAACGATCCCGTCACGGACACCCTGATCGTAATTCTCTTGCCGGAAGGGCGGTTTAATGGTGTGTTCGATGATATCGCGGCTGATCGCGTCGGTCAGCCTGTCCTCAAGACCGTAACCCACCTCAATGCGCATTTCTCGCTGGTTTGGTGCGACGATCAGCAGCACGCCGTCATTTTTGCCCTCTTGCCCAATGCCCCAATGGCGACCGAGCTGAATACCGTAATCGCTGATTTCGTAATCACGCAATGATTTTAGAGTGACCACCACCACTTGATGACCAAAGGCTTGTTCATGGGCGGCAAGCGACGCACTGATTTCGGTTTCGACTGCCGCCGAAAGAATTTCTGCTTCGTCCACCACACGGCCGGTGAGCGCTGGAAAGTCTGGTGCGGCGGTCGCTGTTGCCACATGCCCGCAAAATATAAATGCAATCCCGAGGATCCCCGGCAGCGTCCGCACCCCGTGCAACAAGCCAAACAATCCCCTCCACTTTAAGGTGGGGGAACAGGGGGGATTAGCTTGTTTTTGCAGCATTATCGTTTTTTCGCGCATCGCTGACTCAACCACACCCAGGAACTTCTCTGAACACCAAAAATCATCGTTGATACCCGCTACCGCACCATGACCCACTGGCCTTTGATCTTGCTGAGGAACATTGGGTAGGTGTACTCAAAGTCTCGATCTTCAAATACCCCCCGAATCGTTGGTTTCCAGTCAGAGTTAATTATTTCGACCATGCGACCATTCGCGTGTATGCGAAAATCAAATTGGGCTGGTCGCAGCGGCGCCACTTTCCAATGCTTGTTTTGTTTCCGTTCTTCGACATCTCTCAAAAACAACGCGTTCTCATGGGTAGAGTTTTCTCCAGGGTATGCCTTATATCCTTCTTCTAGTCGAACACGGGCTAAATTTAGAATTTCCTGCCCTTTGCTCGCTGAAAACGCGGCGTAGAATTTTTCTACATAGGCGGAAATCTCATTGAGCGTTTTTTTGTCCAATACTACTTGTTCAGCGTCTTGCCATTGCCAGCGCCCAAACATCGGCCCCAGCTCGATTTTAGCTAATACCGACTTCGGGAATATTTCTTTTCTATCCTGTCCCTTCCATTCAACTATTCCTAAAACCTCGCCGCCCTCATCGCCCGGATAGACCCCCACCGGGTATTTTATTAACCTTGCCACTGCCTGGGCCCCTGTCGAGTCAAGCTCACGCTTCGCCGTGCGAGATTGCGAGGGTGTTGGACCTGGATTAATAACCATCTCTATCTCATTTTTGCCGTCAACCAAGTACCCATGCGCTGGAACCGAAGCAAAGGCTTGGTTACTTAATGCTCGCGCTACCGGTATTCCATTCAAGTACAACTCGACTTGGCAATTTTGTTTATTCACTTCCACATAAATCATCTGATCGATGCCCAACATAGCTTTGTCACCTGCAACACTTCGAAAAGGTAGAGTCGAAATTAAAAACACAGTGACTAGTAACAAAAAAGCTCGTCGGGGGCTCATTACTGCATCCTCGGTTTGCGGCAGATCAGGAGGATCTCGCGCTATGTCGTGCTCGGTAGATTTTCTTTCCAGATATTTTTTTTATTGAAAATAATTTTCTCGAAGCGCTCTGGATCTCCATCTCGCTTACAAATAATAATCGCATACGCGATAGGCGCGCACCAGCCATTTCAAGGTTTGGTTCGGTTTACCCTGCGCAAGCACGCCGCTGCTTCCCGCGCTCACGGCGAGATGTTTGACCTGCACTTCGCCAAAAAACAAACACGGCGCTAAACATTATTGTCCAGATTTACTGGCCGCGGACCTGAAAAAATTTCGCCATCGACCGCAGATTGGAATATTGCATCTCAAGCCCGGTGAAGAGCAGCGTATTATGGATGAATGTCAGATAGCTATGGGTAGTGAGTGGTTGTTGCATCCATTGGCCACTGGTGAAATTTTTCAGATATGAATGCAACATGATTATTCAGGCATGTCCCTTGGGGTATTGAACGAGCCGCTCTGCCGAGATGGCAGCCTGGGTACGATTTTTAACCTTCAGCGAGCGGAAGATCGTCGCCAGATGTGCCTTTACCGTGGCGTGCGCCAAATGCAATGACTTCGCAATTTCTTTGTTAGATTTTCCCTCTATGGTGAGTTGCAGTACCTCGAGTTGTCGTTCTGTCAAATTGAGCGCCGAACCAGATGGCTGGTGCGGCTTCTGGCTGTTCATATGGAGACCTGCCAGGACTGGTGGGATGTACATGCCACCATCAAGCACCAATTGAATCGCATCCAGCATAACCGCCGAAGTTTCTCTTTTATGCACATAGCCCATGACGCCGAGGCTCAG
>JANOOU010000621.1:0-3295 GCA_031421475.1 Gammaproteobacteria bacterium
GACAACAAAATTCTGGCTTATCACGATCGATCCGATGGTGGTTTGTTTGTCACCTTGTGCGAAATGGCGTTTGCCGGGCATTGTGGTATTGCTGTAGACATCGTTGCACTGGGCGGCAATACACTGGCGAGTTTGTTTGCGGAAGAAGCCGGTGCGGTGATTCAGATTACAAAAGCGGATGTTGAATGGGCTAAGGATACTTTACGTCAACATGGCCTGACCGATTGTATACAGGTACTCGGCGGTATAACAAATGACGATCATATTCACATTGCATGTAATAACAGTGAAATTTACAAACAACAGCGTATCCATTTGCAACGCATCTGGGGTGAAACCAGCTATCGCATGCAAGCACTGCGCGATAATCCGGCATCTGCGTTACAGGAATTCGATTTGTTACTGGATGCCAACGATCCCGGTATGCATGCGCATATTACCTTCGATATCAATAAAAATATTGCCGCACCGTTTATTAACAAAGGCGCCAAACCCCGCATCGCTATTTTGCGTGAACAAGGTGTGAATGGCCAGGTTGAAATGGCCGCTGCGTTTGATCGTGCCGGCTTCACCAGTGTTGATGTGCACATGAGTGATATTTTGTCTGGCCGTGTGTCACTGCGCGATTTTAAAGGGCTGGTTGCTTGCGGCGGCTTTTCATATGGTGACGTACTCGGTGCCGGTGAAGGTTGGGCTAAAACGATTTTATTTAATAACCGTGCGCGTGATGAATTTGTTGAATATTTTCAGCGCAAAGACAGTTTTAGTTTAGGTGTGTGCAACGGTTGCCAGATGATGGCGAATTTAAAATCCTTCATTCCCGGTGCAGAAAACTGGCCACATTTTGTGCGCAATAAATCCGAGCAATTCGAGGCGCGGTTCAGCATGGTGGAAGTGCTGGCATCACCTTCAATATTTTTTAATGGCATGGCCGGTTCACGAATGCCGATTGCGGTGGCACATGGCGAAGGCTTTGCCGAGTTTGATTCGGCCGAACAAATTTCACAAAGTCATCAGGCAATACGCTTCGTTGATAATAACGGCAAGCCGACAGAAATCTATCCACTGAATCCGAATACATCACCCCAGGGCCTGACCGGTTTCACAACGGGCGATGGTCGTGCCACCATTATGATGCCACACCCGGAGCGTGTATTCCGTGCCGTGCAGAATTCATGGCATCCGCAGGACTGGCTGGAAGATGGCCCGTGGCTGCGTATGTTCCGCAATGCACGGGTGTGGGTAGGGTCGTGAATCTAAAGCTTTATAAAGCTAAAAGTTATCCGCCCTACCCGAACGTATCAGTCGGTACAGAACGAATTATCACAAATTTATAACATTTACCTGGTACATAGAGACCGGATGAACTAGATAAGCTATGGTTAGTCAGCTGTATAACATTTTTAAACCGGGGTAGTACTAGTGTCCATCATTATCAAATCAGCATCTGATATCAAATCTTCAGACATTACATCGAAATCGGATTATCTGAATCGCCGCCAATTTATCGCGCAATCGTCGCTGATATTGGGCGCAGTTTGGGCGGGCCGAGACGCACTGGCAGCGAGCTTGCCCTATGCCAACGCCAAAAAAAGTACATACAGTGCCAAAGACAAACTCAACACACTGGATGAAATCACGCATTACAATAATTTTTATGAATTCGGTACCGATAAAGCTGACCCGGCGGTGAATGCGCGTGAATTTAAAACCCAGCCCTGGTCAGTAACCGTTTCGGGTGAGGCTGAAAAAACCGGCACCTTTAATCTGGACGATTTCATTAAGCCTTATGCGTTGGAAGAACGCATTTATCGTTTGCGTTGTGTAGAAGGCTGGTCAATGGTAATTCCCTGGGTGGGCTTTTCATTGGCCGATATGATTAAACAATTCAAACCCAACTCGCGTGCCAAATACGTTGAGTTTGTAACGTTGAAAGATCCTTCGCGTATGCCGGGACAAAAACGTCGTGTGCTGGAGTGGCCGTACACCGAAGGTTTACGTATGGATGAGGCGATGAATCCACTGGCATTGATGGCGGTAGGATTATACGGTGATGTATTGCCAAACCAGAATGGAGCACCGTTGCGATTGGTGGTGCCCTGGAAATATGGTTTCAAAAGTATTAAATCCATTGTGGCCATTCGTTTTACCGAAACTGAACCCAAATGCACCTGGAATTTAACGGCACCACGCGAATATGGATTTTATTCCAATGTTAATCCAGAAGTAGATCATCCACGCTGGAGCCAGGCAAGTGAACGCAGAATAGGTACGGATTTCTGGGAACCTAAAATTAAAACCAAAATGTTTAATGGTTATGCTGATCAGGTTGCGCATTTATATACCGGTATGGATCTTAAAAAATACTTCTAATGGCCGTCTCAATCTTTGTACGGCTTAAGCCGCTGGTTTTTATGGTGTGTTTGTTGCCATTAATGTTTCTCGTTTATGGCGCAATCAATAATACATTAGGCGTTAACCCGGTTGAGGCCATGACGCGTAAAACCGGCGACTGGACCTATTATTTCCTGTTAATGACACTGAGTGTTACGCCGGTACGCCGATTTTTTAATCAATCCTGGTTAATACAGTACCGGCGCATGCTGGGTCTGTTCGTGTTTTTCTATGCCTGTCTGCATTTGCTCACCTATGTCTGGTTCGATCAATTTTTTAACCTGGACGAGATCGTGCGCGATATCATTAAACGACCGTTTATTACACTGGGTATGCTCAGCCTGTTGCTGCTTTTACCGCTGGCCATTACCTCAAACCAGGCCATGATCAAACGACTTAAAAAGAATTGGGCAAGAATACATAAACTGGTTTATGTCATAGCGGTGCTGGGTTTATTGCATCACGTGATGATGATTAAGGCAGATTATCAGCAACCGCTAATATTGGGAGTCATTCTAGCCATGCTACTCGGTAGCCGGGTTTATTTTTGGTATACCCGGATTAAAAATACTTAGACAATATCGAACAAGCTGATATCATTACTTACAGCCGAATCTGCTTGCAGGCCATACTAATAAAATACGGCGAAAATTAATTAATCGTTTCAAATGGATCTTGCCTGGTGCAGTTCTGCACTAAATAAACTTAATAACAACCAGATGTTACGCCCGACGTAGCAGGAGTCTATTGATGTCAATTTCGAGACGTGATTTTTTGCAGTTAATGAGTTTGGCCGGCGCCTCGGGTTTGTTGCCGGGTTCGGTTTTTGCGATGCAGCAAAAACCTTCGGATATCTATGAAGTGCCAAAATTTGGCAACGTGACCTTAATGCATTTTACCG
>JANOOU010000622.1:0-1695 GCA_031421475.1 Gammaproteobacteria bacterium
CTCGGCTGGTTAGTTAAGCGATTTGTAATGAAATCCAATATCGTCGCTGCCGCAAAGTCTGTATCGCAGCAAGCTGGCTCTGAGCAGTTGAATCTGGCACAGTTTTTAAGTGCTACTACAGCTGAAATTGGAAAGTCAGTAAGCGCTCAAACTTTCCAACCCTCCTTAACCGGGTTCTGGATTTTGTTGTCGCTTAACCTCGTCGCCTTTATGATTTTGAAATTCGGTTACTGAAAGGGGCCGCTGCCCCTTGTGTTTTTTTGTAATGGCTTCAACTTCAACCTCTATGTGAAATTTATTTTTTAACCCAGGTGTCAGACTCCAGATTGGGTTCCTTATAGATCGAGGTTCAGCTTGCATGGAATCCCAACAACCCTCTCAAGCCCTCTTCATCCAGAATTTTCACCCCAAGTTCCTGCGCCTTTTCCGCCTTGGAACCCGGTGCATCACCCACCACAACATAACTGGTTTTTGCGGAAACACTGCCGGTAACTTTGGCACCGCGGGCTTGTAATGCGGCTTTGGCGTCATCGCGAGTCATGCCAGTGAGGGTGCCGGTAATTACAAACGTCATACCGGTGAGTGACTGGTTTTGCTGCGTTGTTTCCTGATCTGGCCAATGTATACCGGCCGTTTGTAAACGTTGAATAATTTGCCGGTTATGGGTTTCATTAAAAAACTGCCGGGCATGTTTGGCAACCACCGGGCCGACGTCGGGTACGTTTTGTAAATCTTCTTCACTGGCGGCTAATAATTTATCCAGCGAGCCGTAATGTTGTGCCAATGCAAGCGCCGTGGCTTCGCCTATTTCGCGCACGCCCAGCGCATAAATAAAACGATTCAATGTAGTGAATTTGCTTTTATCCAGCGCTGCTAATAAATTGCTAGCTGATTTTTCACCCATGCGCTCCAGTGTGGCGATGTCATCTAACTGCAAACGATATAAATCATCCAGATGTTCAATGCGTTTTTCATCAATCAATAATTCAACCAGCTTATCGCCCAGGCCATCTATATCCAGGGCTTTGCGTGATGCAAAATGTTTGATGGCTTCCTTGCGTTGCGCGGCGCAGTACAAACCACCGCTGCAACGGGCTATGGCTTCACCTTCTTCGCGCACCACATCCGAACCGCATACCGGACAATGTGCCGGTAATTTTATTTTTTTTGCGTGGGGATGACGGCTGCCTGCCACTACGCTCACCACTTCGGGAATAACATCGCCGGCACGGCGAATAATGACTTTATCGCCGACACGAATATCCTTGCGTTCCACTTCATCCATGTTATGCAGGGTTGCATTACTCACCGTTACACCGCCCACAAACACCGGCTCCAGTCTGGCAACCGGTGTTAAGGCGCCGGTACGGCCCACCTGAAATTCAATGGCATTGACCGTGGTGATTTCCTCCTGCGCGGGAAATTTATGCGCCACCGCCCAGCGCGGCGCCTTGGCAACAAAGCCCAGTTCTTTTTGCCAGTCGAGGCGATTTACTTTGAACACTATGCCATCTATGTCGTAAGGCAAGGTATTACGTTGTTTGCCGATTTTATTAAAATAATCTGCACAGCCTTGCACACCAGTTACCAGCTGTCGCTCTTTGCAAACCGGCAATCCCCACTTGGCTAATTGCTGCAACATCTCACTGTGGGTTTTAATTTTCTCCAGGCCATCGGTTTTGCCGACGGCATAAC
>JANOOU010000623.1:0-7920 GCA_031421475.1 Gammaproteobacteria bacterium
CTTTGAATTCATCGTTTTGCCTTGTCGTGCAGTAGTGCGTGAAGCCGAGAAAGTCAAACGTTTCTGGCCTGCCTTCTCCACGCTCCTGCCGCTGCCTGATTGCGTAACGTCCAAATCGTATGAGGCGTATTTTCTCTGGGTGTACCGCCAAACCAAAGCCTTGAAGACGTTGCTTTAGCTTTACCAGATACTCATTCGCATCCAACTTGTTCTGAAAACACAACACGGCATCGTCAGCATAACGCAGCAACAGGACTTCTCCTTTTGCTTGCCGGTTACGCCACTGGTGACTCCAAAGATCAAACACGTAGTGAAGATAAATGTTGGCTAACAAAGGCGATATCACTGCGCCTTGGGGAACCCCAATGTGCGCAGGACAGCGTTTTCCTTGTTCATCCATCACACCCACTTTTATCCACCGCGTAATCAGTTTGATCAGGCGTTTATCTTGTACACGGTGTTGAATCATGCGAATGAGCCATTCGTGTTCGACCGTATCAAGTCGAAACAATTATGAATGCAGGGTGGATAAGCACAGCGCATCCGCCCTACGAAACTTAATCAGAGGTTCCTTGCAGCACAAGCGACCACCATGGATGGTGGAAGGTAGAGCAATGCAGGAGCAATTGCCGAGATGTGTTGCCATTTTCGATCGCGCAAGTGATTAAAATGGCGAAAAAAAACAAAAATAAAATTTTTTTTCGTGCTCTAAGAACTCCAGGATGGCGTTATGCAGAGCTTCCTTAAGTTTATTTAACTTCCGGGCTACTCCTAAGCCTTGAAATAAATTCTTCATATTTTCCACCAGCACTGCGGGGAATATTATCAACCTGAACTATGGTCACATTAAACGGATGGCGTAGTGTCTGATGGAATAACGCTATCAGACTCGCCCTCTCTTCTTCACGTATCGGGCGTGGTAAAACCAGTTTAACTTCAATATCAGCCAGCGAATGCTGTATCACCTGGAACTGCTGCACAGGTGCAATCGTATTTAACTTCACAATACCAAGATCTGGCCAACTTCTTTCCCCAGTTGGCAAAGTTATCATTCCACGATAACGTCCCTGAATGCGTTTGATTACCGGCAGGCCACGACCACAATCGCAGAGCTCACCCACTTCAGCATAATCACCCAGCTCATATCGAATAAGCGGTGTGGCATAATTATGCAGATTGGTGACAATGACTCGACCTACTTCGCCAGGTGCGCAGGGCTGACCGTTTTCATCCAGTATTTCAATCAGCACTCCCTCTGATTGAATATGATAGTGCTCATGTTGAGGGCATTGAATAGCAAGATAACCAAGTTCAATACTGGAATACACATCCACCAGCTTCGCATCCCATACTTCTTTACATAGCTCTCGCAATCCCTCCGGCAACGCCTCCGAAATCGTGTGCACTTCGTACAGAGACGGAATTTTTATATTTTCACGCCGACAATACAGAGCCAGATCCTGCAACACACTTGGATTGGTGAGTAAATAATTAGGCTGCTCTTTCAATAACCATTTCACCTGCTCGGATATTGGCGTGAAAATACTGAGCATGGATGAAGGGCCGGTTTTAATCACGCCGTTAGTGGCCCGTCCCCAGTTATCATAATGCTGGCCAGAAGGTAACTTTGCGCCTTCATCTTCTGTGCGTCGGATAACAGACACACTGCCATTGAGATCTTGCTGATGCCAGAGATGAGCACGTAATGCAAATACATTCCAGAAAAATTTGGTAATGTCTGTACCCAGCACTTCTACAGGTTTTCCTGTAGAACCCGATGTAAATTGTTTTGATAGTGCACCATGCCCCGGCGGCATAACTTTCGCGCGCAAATAGCTGCCGTTGGCTTGCACCGTATTCCGAGTCAATAAAGGTATGCCAAGCCATTGTTCTTGACTTATAGAGTCGGACAACAACAGGTTTTTAAATATATCCTTATAGTAAGGTACTTGATCGTTACAATGTTTTAGTAAAAACCTGAGTTGTAAGAACTGATGCTTCCTGAGCTTTTTTTCTGACCACCATTGAGACTGCTCGAGTTCAAATAGTACAGCAAGCCTGGCTGCCCCACCCGGTGATGGCAGTGCTGGCCACTGAATGCCGGTAACTGATGAGATGATGTTCCAATCCACGTTTTTTCCTGCTTTTCCTGATGTTACATTTATATTTTATGAAAGCTCGCAATAACGCCCTCTCCGGATCATGTCGGGTGCGAGTTCTGGCTTTCTCAGGGCACGAAAAACAAAAAATGTGATTTTTTATTTTTTTTCATTTTCCCAGAGTGCTTCAGCCTCCATTACACATCGAAGCTTGTTTTTTACTTCGATCAACTCTTGTTCGGGTATAGACTCCCTGACTACACCAACCCCACCCATGGTGCTGAGTTCGCTGCCATTTAAAAACACAGCTCGAATATTCAGATAAACATCAGCATCGGAAAATCCAGAACTGGTGCGGCCAACCACTCCACCATAAAAATTTGTCGGTGTCACACCATCATCAGCAATCGGAATCAGCTCGTCAGGATAGGTATTCAATGCAGGGCTACTCCCCTTTATCAGGTCAAAGAAATCAATATCATCAAGCAGTTCACCGTACAAGTGGGAATACAGATGACGAACATGTCTAAATCGTCGTATTTCTAAATGGTGATCCATGACCATAGAGTTTTCCTTGCAAAGCTGACCAAGCCTTTTTTGATATCGACCCAAAGCCATATTATGTTCTTTCAATTCCTTGTAGGCTGATTTGAGTTCGCTTTCCCAACGTGCATCTTTCTCGGGATCCAACGACACACCGCGAGTTGATGCAACCACGTCAAAATCAAGAATGTTATTGTGCAGCGTAAAAATATTTTCCGGGGTACATCCAAGCGAAAAGATACGCTCGTCCAGTTGCATGAAATGAGATGCTGCACAGTCTGGCTCCAGATGATTGTAGATTTCATAGAGCCTGAATGGATCGAGATTTTTATGTATTACAGTTGAATAGGTACGCGTGACAATAATCTTGCCATCGATTTTCTGCAAGGCTTCAACAGCAACTCCCAGACGCTTCACAAAATTTTCATCGTCGCCTGTCGTCCAATCCGTTTTTAGTGCCGTGTCAGAAAAATTTAAAGGTTGGATTTTATTCTCAACAAATTGCTGATTTAATTTTTCAGCCATGGCATGGCTGTCCGCAAGCCCATCGGCTGAGCCATAGGGGGCGTCCTGCGTTGCATCAACCATGATTTCGTGTTTAGCCTGAATCCAGATCATCGTCGGCAGTTTACTTTTTACCCCTGGTCGATGCAGGTCCATGCTGATCATGAAGAAGTAGTTTGCCTTTGCATCCAGAATCTGATCTAACATGCCAAATGGATTATCACAGACAATCTCTCTGACCTTGCCTTTATCATCTTCGATAATAAATTTATTTTCTTGGTAGCGTACGCAATATTGCCTACCGAATCCGACCCAGGCTTTATTTTGTCTTGGCAACATAAAGATGCAGGGACTGCCCGCGCTTTTAAATCCCGCGTATTCCGTTATGCGATGAGCATGACTGCATAAGTCATTAAGAGATAACCTGATATTGCTCATGGTAAAATATTAAATCCGTATATGTTCATACTAGGATTAATTATTAAATAATACTCAAAGATATGGGCATCAACAAACAGCTGACATTTTTTCTATTTATTTTACAATTTCGTAACAAACTCTTCATACTTTCCACTGGCGCTGCGCGGTATAGTATCAACCTCGCTGATAGTAACATTCATCTCCGGATGCAGATTTGAACGAAATAATTCAATCAGTTTTTGTCTGGCTTCGATATTTAAACTAACGTCCATAACCAGAAGAAACTCCACCTCTTTGATAGAGTGTTGTATCGCTTGAAATTGACGTACTGGCGCAATCTTTAATATTTCTCCCATCCCAAATTTGGGCCAACGCCGTTGGCCATCGGGAAGAACGACAAGATTACGATAACGTCCAAGAATACGCTTAAGCACAGGTAATCCCCTGCCGCAGGGACACGATTCACCTACTTCTGCAAAATCACCCACCTCATAGCGTATCAATGGTGTAGCGAAATTATGTAGATTGGTAACCACCACTTTGCCTACCTGCCCTGGCACACAGGGCACTCCCTTATCGTCCAGCACTTCAAGCAGAACACCTTCCGACTGCACATGGTAGTGATCGTGCTCAGGACACTGAAGCGCAAGTATGCCCAACTCAATTGTAGAATACAGATCCACCAGTTTTGCTCCCCACACCTCATGGCATAGTTCACGCAATCCATCTGGCTGCGCCTCAGAAATGGTGCGCACCTCACGCAAAAAAGGAAACTGTATTGCCTCTCTTTTGCAATGCAAAGCCAGCTCCTGCAAGACGCTAGGATGTGTCAGCAAATAATCCGGCTGTTCTTTCTGCAGCCAGATTATTTGCTCAGAAATGGGAGTGTGAATGTTAATCCGTGCACTGATGCCGGTGTCAAAAACGCCATTGGTGGCACGCCCCCAGTTCTTTGAACGAATGCCGTAAGGGGGTATTGCAGATTTATCTTGGGTGTAACGAATAACTGCAAGCTTGCCGCTGAAGTCACGCTTATGCCAAAAATGATCGCGCAGGGTAAATACGTTCCAGAAAAAAACATTCACGTCAGTCGATAACGACTCAACAGGTTTTCCTGTGGAACCCGATGTACGCTGTGATGTCGCCTTGCCATGACTCTCGGGTATTATCTCTGCACGCAGCCTATCTCCGGCCTGCTGTAGTTTGTCGCGGGTTAGAATAGGAATTTTGTACCACTGTTCATCTGAAAGAGGTTCAGCCGCTAAATTCTTAGCAAACAGTTCTCGGTAATAAGGCACGTGTTTTACACTGTGCTGTAACAGCTCTGCAATTTGCACGAACTGCTGTTTTCGAAGCATCTCCTGCGACCACCATTGAGAGTGCTCCAATTGAAACAGGGCGGCTAATCTACTTGCAGCAGCAGGTGTTGGCAACACCGGCCAATTGATACCTTGAACTGCAGTATTTATGAAAGGTTCCAATATTTTTTTCCTTCTTTATATTTGTTCTTAGTATCTGCAACCGTAAATGGCAAAATTAAAAGATTAAGATCGTAAATAAAATATTAATGCTTTGACTTAGTGAGTTGTATTGTCCAGTAACTTCTCTTTCATCGCTTGTTGCGCTGCCGCTGAATTTTGTTCAAACTCGGCACGCTGCGCAGGGTCGAGTAACTGTAACCGGGCTTGGTGCGCTTTTTCCATTTTCTCTTTTCTTGCTACCTCTTTCTGTTTGTCCTGTTGCTGTTTTTCGGCACGCCGCTGTTGTCTTTGCGCGTCTTGTTCCAGGCGCTTTTTAGTTTTTTTCTCTAGCGCCTCGCGCTGTTTAACGGGCAGCTCACTCAGTCGCGCCTGCCAGCGTTCCGTGGCAACATCAACCTGTTGTGTCGATTGCACTGAAACTGATTTAGAGGACTGATCACTGGCACGGTCATATGCTTCATGCTCAATGGGCATCAAGCGTTTAGCACGGCGGCTGTCCTGCTCACCCATGGGCAACACCGTCACACCGGTTAACAGTAATTTTTCGTTTTTATCCTTGCTGTAACGCAGCGCGTAGTTACGCCCTTTGAGCAGAGCCTTCAGGCCATTTTCCAGTGGCGTCGACTTCATATCAAAAGTTAAAGTGGCTTCGGCGGCATCATCAAACAACACTTCAATACCACTTTGCATGGCAATCTTGCCAAGCACTGCCTTCAGCGAAGCCGCTGCTGCCGTGACACTCAATTGATCATTGGTTTTGTCGTAACGAACTTGAACAGGCTCAGCAGTTTTTGCAGCCACTGGCTGTTGCGATTGACTCACCGCCTGCTGGCTGGCTGGCTTGTGGTTAATGGTTTGAATGGTTTCTTTAGGTGGTTGCAGGGCAATTTTCTGCACCCCGCCTTCTTCCGCCTGCACCTGCGCACCTGCACCCAGCGCATACACCACGAATAGCGCTGGTAGAAGCTGTGTGAATATCGGTTTCATACTACTCTCCAAAATATATTGTGTTGCTCAAATAAAAGTGGCGACCCATGGGTCGCCACTAAATGCTTAACCAGCAGTCTAGCTGCTAGCAAACAGGCTTACGGCGTACAGTTACCGGCGCAAGTAATACCAATGGTAGCACTGCCTTCGGTACCGTCGACTTCAGCGTTTCCACCGGCGTAGGATGGTGCTCCACTATTGGTGGTGGCACTGACGCCTTCACCCTGAACGTAGATGTTACCGCCGTCACCACCGGACGAGACGCCATCTGGATAGGGGTCAGCCGCGTTACCACCATTCACACTGAGAGCGGCGGTATTGGTTGCGGTGGCACCGTAGAGAGAAACATAACCACCATTGCCCCCGCTCAGCTGTGCACTAGACCCACCATTGGCCGAAACAGCACCGCTATTTGTGGTGCTCCCATCCGCTGACATATCCACATCACCGCCGCCGCCAGCGCGTATACCTTCGCCACCGTTAACAATAACATTGGCACTGTTGGTAATATTACGCTCAGCCCGCATGTCGATCTGACCACCGTAACCACCGTAATAAGCGCCATTACCGCCGCTGGCAGTCAACACACCGCTATTGCTCGTACCATGATAGGACTGCATATACACTGAACCGCCAGAACCTGCGGAGTCCAAATCTATATCAGCACCATTTATTCCATTACCGCCGCTCACGTTAATAGCCGCGCTGTTGTTTACTGTGGCGACAGAATTTACGATCTCGCTACTGGTGCTGGTGCGCATGTTCACTTCACCGCCGTCACCACCTGCACCATCAGCAGTGCCTATAGCCGTGCTGTTACCACCCGTGACATCAATCGGCACGTTATTCGTCACCGAACCGGTGGTGTATTCCTGATTGGCGTCATTCCAGCCGTTGTATGTTTCAAAGGTAACATCGTTACTATAATACGTTGCGCCAGCACCCTCACCACCGTCACCACCGTCACCACCACTCGCATCAATGGAAGCGTAACCCAGCAAGGCAATACGCGTGTTAGTGATGTTATTATCATAGTTGTTCACACGGACATAAAGATTGGTGCCGTTACCACCGCCGCCAGTTCCATCTGTTCCCAGAGCATCACCACCTCCGGTATTGATGTTGCCAGAAATTTCAATATTGCCGGGAGCAAGATTATTAATACCGGGATAGGAATCGACAGTCATCTCACCACCGTCACCACCACTAAAATTGGCAACCGTCGTATTACCACCGGTTGTAGTAATGTTTGCGTTATTGACAAAATCACCGCCATTAACATCAACGTCAAAATCACCACCATCACCCGCATTGCCAACGGTAGCATTACCGCCGAGAGCCGTTATGTCACCCACGTTAATGACCCGGCCTGCATCATCGTTGGATAACCACATATAACCTCCACGACCACCGGTATCTCCTGCGCCACCGCTGATATTGATATCCCCGCGATTGTTCGTCACATAATCGGAACCCAGGGACACCTCACCACCGTAACCACCATTACCACTACCGGCTATGTTGCCGCCACCGCTGGCATCGATGGCTGCCGTGTTCTCAGCGTAGGCTGCGTAGACGTAAACTCCACCAGAACTGCCGCCGCCGCCAGCACCATCACCCCCACTTACATTGAGTACACCGCTGTTAATAACATAACCGCCTGCACGTAATTCAATTTGACCGCCACTGCCACCGTTTTCATCGGTTTCATTAAAACCACTGGCATTCAACAAACCACTGTTACTAATACCACTCGCCACGTAAATGCCGATATGGCCACCATTTACAGCGTCTTCCACACCCGCATTAAGCACACTGCCGCTGCCGACATAGTAGTTAGCGATAAGGGTGAGATCCGTATTGCTATTGCCTGCGTCACGCGTAAT
>JANOOU010000624.1:0-2253 GCA_031421475.1 Gammaproteobacteria bacterium
TATTCGTCAAACCCGGAATCGCATTTTGCTCATGTACCACTAGTGGTTTACGTAACAGCCAGGCCATCAGACCACCCGGGCCTGCCACAAAACCACCCATACCCAGAACCACACAGGGATTGCGGCGCACAACTATCAAAAAGGCCTGGATGCCCGCCAGCAGCAAGGTGGCAGGTGCCAGCAACAGGCTCAAGAAACCTTTGCCGCGCAAGCCCGATACGCTCAGCCATTCCATGTCAAAACCGGCTTGTGTTACCAACCGCGCTTCGATGCCTTTGCGGGTGCCCAGCCACACCACGGGCACGCCCCGGCTACGTAACTCGTCCGCTACCGCCAGTGCCGGGTAAACATGCCCGCCGGTACCGCCAGCCATAATCATGATCGGGCGCTGTGTCATGCGGCTTCCTCAATCAGGCTGCGAACATCCTTGGCAAGATTCTCACGGGGTTTACGCTCACCGGAAGCCGGTTTCGACATCGCCTGGCTGCCGCTGCATTCATAGTGAATACGTAACAGCAAGCCAATGGCTGCCATCACCACAATCAAACTGCTACCGCCGTAGCTCATCAACGGCAAGGTCAAACCTTTGGTAGGCAGCAGGCCCATGTTGACGCCAATATTGATAAATCCCTGCATACCCAGCCAGACGCCGATGCCATATGCCATATAGGCAGCAAACATATTGCCATGCGCTTCGGCACGCCGTGCAATCATAAAAGCACGGGTAATGAATGCCGCAAACAATCCAATTACCAGGAACACGCCTATCAAACCAAATTCTTCTGCCATCACCGCAAATACAAAATCGGTATGCGCTTCCGGCAGATAAAACAGTTTTTGTACGCTGCTGCCTAAACCGACACCGGTTAAACTGCCGGAGCCTATAGCGATCAGGGATTGCGTTAACTGAAAACCGGTATCGAAAGGATCCGCCCAGGGATTCAGATACGCGGTGAGACGCTCCATACGATAGGGCGAAGATACAATTAAACTCACGGTTGCCACGCCGAATAAACTGATAAACGCCGCAATCTGTAAAAAACGAACACCACCCAGAAACATCATCACCAGCACCGTGGACATAATCACGACCGAGGCACCAAAATCCGGCTCCAGCAGTAACAACACACCTACGATGCCCACCATAATCATTGGCTTGAGAAAGCCCCACAAACTGGACCGGACTTCTTCGCCCTTGCGCACCAGGTAGCCGGCGACATAAATCAGCAACCACAGCTTCACCACTTCAGACACCTGCACATTCAGCAAGCCCAGTGCTATCCAGCGGCGTGAACCGTTAACCATTTTGCCGATGCCCGGAATCAACACCAGTACCAGCAACAACATGGAAAAGCCCAGCAACCACATACCGGCACGTTCCCAATTCGCCAGGCGCACCTTGAGCATGAACATCGCTGCCATGACACCCAAACCGGTGGCAATTAACTGCCGATACAAATAAAAGAATGGATGCCCCATCTGGCGGTCAGCCACTGTAATGGAGGCCGAGGCCACCATCACCAGGCCCAAACACAGCAATACACCGGTAATGACGATGAGCACGCCGTCGAGACCTTCGGCAAAAATGGCTTTTTTCTGGCTCTGACGCTGATTTTTACGCATCGGTATGGCAAGTTTCATGGCAGTGCCACCACCAGCTGAGTGAACACTTCACCACGGTGTGTGTAACCACGAAACATATCAAAACTGGCGCAGGCGGGCGATAACAACACCGCATCACCGGGCTGTGCATAGTGTGCACATTGCTTCACCGCATCCTGCATATCCTGGGCGTGCGTTACCGCGACTACACCGGCCAGCGCTTGCTCAATTTTGGCGGCATCTTCACCGATCAACACCACCTGACGCACTTTGTCTTTTACTGCCTGTTGCAAGGGTGAAAAATCCTGGCCTTTACCCTGGCCACCCAAAATCAAAATCAATTTATTTTTTGGAGATAGCCCCGCTATAGCGGCTTCGGTTGCACCGACATTGGTGCCCTTGGAATCGTTGTACCAAACCACACCGTGTTTCTCGGCCACCCATTGCGTGCGATGCGCTAAACCGGTGAAGACGCGCAAACTGTCGAGCATATCGCTCATCGGTAAGCTGGCGGCTTCACCCAAAGCCAAAGCGGCCAATGCATTTGCAGTGTTATGACGGCCACCAATTTTTAATTCCGATTCACGTATTAATTTTTGTGTGCCTTTGCACAGCCAGATTTCACCGTACAATTCACGCAAACCAAAATCG
>JANOOU010000625.1:0-4604 GCA_031421475.1 Gammaproteobacteria bacterium
GTGCCGCCGAATTCGGCCTGCCGGTGGTTGATTTGGATGCCATGGATATTGAATCCATACCCAAGGAACTGGTTGACGAAAAACTGGTACGCAAACACACCGCTCTGCCGCTGTTTCGCCGTGGTAACCGTTTGTTCATTGCCATTGCCGAGCCCACCAATCTTATTGCACTCGACGAAATTAAATTTCACGCCGGCATTAATACCGAAGCCATTCTGGTTGAGACCGACAAGCTCAATGTGCTCATTGAAAAAATATTCAGCGGCGAGTCCAACAGCGCCATGTCGGGCATGCTCGATGAAGACATGGGCAATCTGGATTACGAAGATACCGATGGCGAAAAAAAACCGGAGGCAACAGACGGCGGTGCTGATGACACGCCCATTGTCAAGTTTGTGAACAAGGTGCTGCTCGATGCCATTAAACGCGGCGCCTCCGACATTCACTTTGAACCCTACGAAAAACGTTACCGTGTGCGCTACCGCATTGATGGCATGGTGCGTGAAATCGCCTCGCCACCGGTGGCCATGGGCGGGCGTTTTTCGGCACGTATTAAAGTGATGTCGCGCATGGATACAGCGGAGCGCCGTATTCCGCAGGATGGCCGCATTAAAATGCGTATATCCAAAAGCAAGGCCATTGATTTTCGCGTGAACACCTGCCCAACATTATTTGGCGAAAAAATCGTATTGCGGATTCTCGATTCCTCCAGCGCCAAGCTCGGCATTGATATGCTGGGCTACGAAGCCGTACAAAAACAGGCGTATATGGATGCACTCAGCAAACCCTATGGCATGATTCTGGTGACCGGCCCCACTGGCTCGGGCAAAACCGTTTCGCTGTACACCGGCATTAATATTTTAAACACCGATGATCGCAACATTGCCACGGCTGAAGACCCGGTTGAAATTAATCTCGAAGGCATTAATCAGGTTAACGTCAATATCAAAGTCGGGCTCACCTTTGCCACCGCGTTACGCGCTTTTTTGCGCCAGGATCCCGACGTGATTATGGTGGGCGAAATTCGCGATCTGGAAACTGCCGAAATCGCCATCAAGGCTGCACAAACCGGCCACATGGTGTTGTCTACCCTGCATACCAACGATGCCCCGCAAACGCTGGCGCGATTGGTGCAAATGGGCGTACCGCCCTTCAACATTGCCAACGCCGTTAACTTGATTATTGCGCAACGTCTGGCACGGCGTTTATGTAACGCCTGCAAAAAAGTGATTGATGTTCCCCGTGTGGCCTTGCTGGAAGAGGGCTTTACCGAAGCCGACGTGAGTGTTGGCATCAAAATCTATGGGCCGGTGGGTTGTGACCAGTGCGACAAGGGTTACAAGGGGCGCACCGGTATTTATCAGGTGATGCCGATATCGGATGCCATGGGGCGTTTGATCATGGCCAACGGCACCGCAACCGACCTCGCCGACCAGTCCAAAAAAGAAGGCATAGCCGACCTGCGCCAGTCCGGCCTGAAAAAAGTAAAAGATGGCGTGATCGGCCTGGAAGAATTAAACCGCGTAACGAAGGAATAAGCATGGCAAAAACAGCTTCAATGAAATCTGACAAGGCCGCCAAGCCGGCCATCAAGAAAAAAACCTTTACCTGGGAAGGCACCAGCCGCGACGGTAAAAAAGTGACGGGGGAAACCACGGCTGCCAATAGTGACATGATCAAGGCGGATTTACGCCGCCAGGGCATATTGCCAAAACGTGTCAGGAAAAAAGGCACGGTTGCCGCCAGCCAGAAAAAAATCACCTCGGGTGATATCGCCGTATTTGCCCGCCAGTTGGCTACCATGATGCGTGCCGGTGTGCCCTTGGTGCAGTCATTTGATATTTGCGCCAATGGCCATTCCAACCCGTCCATGCGGCATTTGATTTTATCGGTTAAAACCGATGTCGAAGCGGGCGGCACCTTTGCATCGGCCTTGCGCAAACATCCCTTATATTTCGACGATTTATTTTGCAACCTGGTAGAGGCTGGCGAACAATCGGGCGCACTGGAAACCCTGCTCGATAAAATTGCCATCTACAAAGAAAAAACCGAAGCCCTGAAAATTAAAATCAAAAAGGCCATGACCTATCCCGCCATCGTCCTGATTGTTGCCTTTATCGTGACCGCTATTTTGCTGATTTTCGTGGTGCCGATTTTTGCCGATGTGTTTAAAAGTTTTGGTGCCGAGTTGCCGGCCTTCACCATGCTCTACGTCAACATGTCGAATGCTCTGGTAGCAAACTGGTATTGGGTGCTTGGCTTTATTGTAGGCGGTATAACGGCCTTTAGAGAGAGCTACAAACGATCGCCCGCGTTTCGTGAAGGGCTCGAACGCATGGCATTAAAAGCGCCTGTCATCGGTGACCTGACCATGAAAACCTCGGTTGCCCGGTTTGCCCGAACCCTTGCCACCATGTTTGCCGCAGGCGTGCCCTTGGTTGAAGCCATGGATTCAGTCGCCGGTGCATCCGGTAATATCCAGTACAAAAAAGCCATATTACAAATTCGTGATGGCCTGGCGGGTGGCCAGCAATTGCAAGCCGGGTTAAGAAATTTTCCGGATCTCTTCCCCAATATGGTGGTTCAGATGGTGGCCATTGGTGAGGAATCGGGCGCGCTCGATACCATGCTCAGCAAGGTTGCCGACTATTATGAGGAAATGGTGGATGCCGCCGTAGATTCCCTCACGGCCATGCTTGAGCCTGCCATCATGGCGTTTCTTGCCGTGGTGGTTGGCGGTTTGATCATTGCCATGTATCTGCCTATTTTCAAACTGGGCGCAGTTGTTTAATAAGCAATGGATGTCATCTCTATTCTGCAACAAAACAGCGCCGTATTTTACGGCCTGATATTTTTTGTTAGCCTCGCCTTCGGCAGTTTTCTCAACGTGGTGATTTATCGCCTGCCACGCATGATGGAACAGGAATGGCATTCACAATGCCGCGAATTACTCACACTACCGGCAGCAGCAGCCGACAAAATCACGCTCGCATATCCCGCCTCTGCTTGCCCGCAGTGTGGACACAAAATCCGCTTTTGGGAGAATGTACCGGTTTTGAGTTATCTGCTATTAAAAGGCCGCTGCTCCAACTGCCACACTCGAATTTCATTGCAATATCCACTTGTCGAAGGGTTCACGGCAGCGCTATCTATGGTAGTGGCCTGGAAATTTGGTGTGAGCTTGCAAACCGTATTGGGCCTGG
This sequence comes from Gammaproteobacteria bacterium, assembly GCA_031421475.1. GTDB lineage: Bacteria > Pseudomonadota > Gammaproteobacteria > SZUA-229 > SZUA-229 > JACPVK01. Next base: position 3,204 of record JANOOU010000625.1, read on the forward strand.
TTCTCACTTGGTCGCTGATTGCTTTGACCATGATTGATTTTCATAAACAACTCTTACCCGACAGCATCACTTTACCCTTGTTATGGCTGGGCATACTGGCGAATATTTTTGAAATTTTTACACCGCTAGATTCATCCGTTATTGGCGCCATGGCAGGTTACCTGGCGTTGTGGGGTGTATACCATTTTTTCAAATTGTTAACGGGCAAGGAAGGCATGGGTTATGGCGATTTCAAACTGCTGGGCGCATTGGGAGCATGGCTTGGCTGGAAAGTAATAGTGCTGATTATTTTATTGTCATCCCTGGTAGGCGCCGTCATTGGAATTTTAATGATTGTGGTGGCCCGGCATGACAAAAATATTCCAATTCCCTTCGGCCCTTATCTCGCGGTAGCGGGCTGGATTACGCTCATTTGGGGCGACGTTATGATACGTGTCTGGCTCGGTTAACCCTGTGTTCACCATAGCCTTAACCGGTGGTATTGGCAGTGGCAAATCGTTAGTCTCCGAGTTGTTCGCCAAACTGGGCGTAGCCATCATAGACACAGATATCATCGCCCGGGAGTTGGTGCTACCCGGCAAGCCGGCACTGCTTGAAATCAGCCACGCTTTTGGCCGAGATGTACTCACTTCAAAGGGTGAACTCGACCGCGCCAAATTAGCACGCGTCACATTTAGTAATGCAAGCCTGCGTAAACAGCTCGAATCTATCTTGCATCCGCGCATCCGCGCCGAAGTGCGCACCCGGCTACAGAAGCTGGATACACCTTACGCCATTGTTGTGATTCCTTTGCTGGTTGAAACCGGTCAGGTTGAGGCATACAACCGGGTACTGGTGGTTGATAGTGATGAATCCACACAAGTACAGCGCGTACGCGAACGCGACCAGCGTAGCGATCAACAAATTCAAGAGATTATGCAGGCACAGGCCAGCCGAACTGAACGTTTAGCCTGGGCCGATGACATCATCGAAAATAATGGCACAGTAGAAAATCTGGAACAGAATGTTGCTCGATTACATCAGACTTACCTTAAGTTTGCGAAGCGCTAAAGTGCTTAAGGAAGCTCTGATCAAGTCAAAAAATTATGAATGTAGGGCGGGATAAGCGCAGCGCATCCGCCGATAACTCTGGTGGATGCGCTACTCTTATCCACCCTACAAGACTTAATCAGAGGCTCCTTAATTCTTGTATTCAGGGCTTTTTGTGCAACAATAAGCGAGTTTCACACTCTAGGCAGAATTGCGGTGGCTGAAAAGCTAATTTTCGAACAACCCTTAAATGAGCGTATACGCACATTCCTGCGCATGGAATATTTATTCAACCAGTTCGAACAACACATGCGGCACGCATCTCCCTGGGATACCCATAGCGCTGTAAAAGCCATTATCGACATACTCGGC
>JANOOU010000626.1:0-2285 GCA_031421475.1 Gammaproteobacteria bacterium
ATATTGCATCCTATTGCTGGCAAGCATTCAATTTTAGTACTGCTATTACAACCCGTAAATCATTTTAAAAAAATCGAATACATCCCAACAATTTGTAATTTATTCCTGACTTACTTAGGACTGACTTATTCAGGAATTCATTAACTAATCACACAATTAATACGACGATGTTTTAACGCCGGAAAAATCTTCCGCGTTTTGCGCAGAAAATTCAAATCTATATCGGCAACCACCACACCATTACCACTTTGTATACGATTAAGCACCGTGCCCCATGGATCAATAATCATGCTGTTGCCGTGTGTTTCGCGACCATTGATGTGGAAACCGCCTTGTGCGGCAGCAATTAAATAACACTGGTTTTCAATGGCGCGTGCGCGTAACAAGGGCTCCCAATGCGCCTTGCCGGTAATGGCGGTAAACGCTGATGGCAATACACAAACATCCATACCCTGATCAGCCAGATTACGAAATAATTCCGGAAAACGCAGGTCGTAGCACACTGCCATACCGATTTTTCCAAACGGCGAGTCCACAACGATAATGGCTTCACCTGCTTCCGTGGTTTGTGATTCATTATATTTTTCGCCGCTGTCCTTGATCAGTACATCAAACATATGAATTTTGTCGTAATGCGCGACCTGTTCGCCTTTGTCGTTGAATAACAAACTGGCGGCACGTGATTTTTTAGGGTCGGTGGCCTGTATGGGTATAGTGCCACCCAGCAACCACACGCTGTGTTTTTTTGCCTGTGTCGCTAAAAATTTTTGAATGACGCCCTTGCCTTCCGTTTCGGCATGTTTAACGCGTTCCGGTTCGGACATGGCCATTAACGCAAAATTTTCGGGCAGCACGATCAATCCCGCACCCTGTTTAACAGCCTCTTCAATCAGACGTTTTGCCTGATCGAGATTAGCTTGGATATTGGGGCCCGAAGCCATTTGAATTGCTGCCACTTTGCTCATTCTTTACTCCCGTGATTTGAGTTTGACCGCATTCTGATCATCCTGCTATTGGATGGTGGTCACTCGATTAAATATAAAGCCCGGTAAAACATAAACGGCAGCAAAGCGTTCCCGCTTTGCAATAAACCGTTATTTTTTATGTTGTGTTACTAACACCAAATAAATCGTATCGTTGGTGCCGCTGCCGGGCAATGTTTGCATGGCAGCAGATGGCACACCCAATGCTACCAACCAGTCGATCACATCTTGTACCCAAATTTCGCCTTCTTCACCGCCGGGATAACGTAATTCAATAATACTATCGGGATGCTGCATCCAGCGTTGCACCATGGAGGCCAACTCGGGTTGTTTTAACAAGGCATCACCCTGTCGCAATCGATCCCATTGTTCGGCACGCAGGCCCATGCTGAAATCGGCAGCAGGCTCTGCTGCCTGTGCTGAAAGCGTCAAAACCCAATAGACACACAACAAGCTAAAAATTTTACGCATCATGGCTCGGTACTCTCATTATTTGCAGCCGGTGGCGCATCCAGTAAAGTAACTTTGGGTTGCTCCCAGCTGCCTTTGACTGTGTATTTGTAACCGGCGAGTTTATCCACGCCAAGAAGCTTTTGGAAGACATGCACCAACACACCGGTGACGGGGCCACCCGCCACCGTGCCTATCAATGTCAGGGTGTTACCCACGACCGGTACAACCGTAATAGTTTGGTCATAATCTTCCTTCACCAGGCCAATTCGGCCCTGCATGTTAATGACCGCTACTTTACTTTCGATTTTAAAATCATCGCTATAGGCATTGCCGTTGGCAAATGTGTGGTGCGCACTTATTTTGTCGAAAGCAAAACCTTCACGTACCTGACCTCCAAAATCCAGCGACAGCAAGGTACGGAAATTCAGGATGCCGAACAGACGTCCGGCACCGGCATCGACTTGCTGCAAGCGGCCATTTTTAAAATGAATTTCGGCATCACCTGTAAGCTTGGCCCAGTCGAAATTTTGCGGTGCATCCTGCCAGCGCCAACGAAACACTGCTTCACCCTCGGTGTTTTCCAGACTTTGTGTGTGCCCCATTTCTGCCAGTGTGGCTCCCAGATTCTCGGCCTTTACGGTAAAGTCGAAACGCGTTATATGCGGCGCACGCCATGCCGTTTGCCAGCTACCGCGCCCTTCCACTGTGACATACGGACCGCTTAATTTAAGTGAATCGATTTCCATACCCGCGCTAGTACGATGTGTTTGCAGATTAACATCACGCAGTCGCACCTTGTTCCAGTCGAGTTGCGCGATACGGACTTTAAGTGGTGGTATTTGCGTGGGC
>JANOOU010000627.1:0-3671 GCA_031421475.1 Gammaproteobacteria bacterium
CTCTAAAAATAGTAATTTTTTCGTGAGGGCAAGGAAGCACCGCGCGTAGAACCGCAGTGTATACGTCATACATGAGGATTCGAGCACGGAGCTGACGCAGCCATCGCGGAAAAAGTGCATTTTTAGAGGTGCCCTTATTAGAGTTCGTGAGGTTTTGCATGCGTGTTGATGATAGTAGTGTGAGTTTATACATTGGTTACAGGCGGGCGCATAAAAACTTAGGTTTGCATCGATTCCATGGCATCGGCTGCAGCGATAGTATTTTGGAGCAAAACCGCGACGGTCATTGGGCCAACACCACCGGGTACGGGTGTAATCCAGCCCGCACGTTTTGCTGCCGCTTCAAATTCCACATCGCCGATCAGACGGCCATCCGGTGTGCGGTTGATGCCTACATCAATGACGGTAGCACCGGGTTTAATCCACTCACCTTTAACAATACCGGGTTTGCCTACAGCGACCACCAATATGTCCGCCTGGCTCACATATTGTTCGAGGTTAGTGGTGAAGCGGTGCGTGGTGGTCGTGGTGGCACCGGCGAGTAACAGCTCCAGTGCCGTGGGACGGCCTACATGATTGGAGGCGCCAACAATCACCGCGTGTCGACCTTTATAAACTTCACCGGTAGCATCCAGCAGCAGCTTCACACCATACGGTGTGCAGGGCCGTAGTGTCGGTAAGCGCACGGCCAGGCGGCCGATATTGTAGGGGTGGAAACCATCCACGTCTTTCGCCGGGTCAATGCGTTCGATGACGGTTTCGGTGTCGATGTGAGCGGGCAGCGGCAGTTGCACCAGAATGCCGTGAATGGCCGGGTCGGCATTGAGCTGGTCGATGAGTGCCAGTAATGCGGCCTGGCTGATCGAGGCGGGACTATCAATGGCCTTGGATAGAACACCGGTTTTTTCACAGGCATTGCGTTTATTGCGTACATAAACATGTGAAGCCGGATCATCGCCTACCAGAATCACCGCCAGGCCGGGCGCAGACCAGCCGGCAGCGAGCCGGTTTGCCACGCGTTGTTTAATGCGTTCTAGCAACTCGGCGGCAATCTGTTTACCATCTATGATTCTGGCGGGCATGATAAAACTTCAGTAACGGAAAGCGGCGAATTCTCGCATGACCGTGTAAGCTGCGACAACCGGAGTTTTGTTGACCTGGTAAAGTGATTTGCGTAGTATGCGCATCCTTGCGCGACAGGGGTGATTATTATCGCTGTGTTTTGGCAGCAAGTTGTTAGTTGTATTTCGGGGTATAGCGCAGCCTGGTAGCGCACCTGCTTTGGGAGCAGGGTGTCGAGAGTTCGAATCCCTCTACCCCGACCATATTTTGTAAGTGTGTTGTAAGCTACGGCACATTAATTAGGCTAGAAGTAGCGAGCCGAATGAGTGCAGTTAATTCTTGCGCCCGTAGCTCACTCGGATAGAGCACCGGCCTTCTAAGCCGGTGGTAACAGGTTCGAATCCTGTCGGGCGCGCCAATAAAAAAGCATCCGCTTGTAGCAAGTTGGGTGCAGCCGGAGGCCGCGCCCGTAGCTCACTCGGCCATGTTTGGATTTTCGGCAACGGTCAGTTTAATGGCACCTCGTGCGAATAAATTCGCACCTACGTTTTAACTCCCGGCCGTCTAAGCTGGTACTAACGGTTCAACATGTGTTCTATGGTGGATGTAGCTCAGTTGGTAGAGCCCCGGATTGTGATTCCGGTTGTCGTGGGTTCGATCCCCATCATTCACCCCATTTTCAGCGCGTCTGTCACAGCATTCGCGTTTAAGGGCTTTTAGCTCAGTTGGTAGAGCAGGAGACTCTTAATCTCTTGGTCCAGGGTTCGAATCCCTGAGAGCCCACCAAATTTTTTTGTAGTTGCTTCATGATGACTCGAAGCGACCAGCTCTCCGGCCGCTTTAATCAGGTACTCAATTCTGATTGTCAAAAACACTTGGCCGATCACGTTATAAAAAACGGAGTTTTATGCTCAAGTTAAGTCAATGGATTAAATACTTTCTCTTCACAAACTTTCTGTTTTTGAGCCTGTTAGGGTCTGCTTCGGCGGTGACGGTTGGTGAGCCTGCGCCGAATATTTTTGGTCGCACCCTGGATGAAAAATTATTTCGTTTGTCGGATATCCAGCATCCTGTTGTAGTGAATTTTTTCTGGGTGGAATGCAAACCCTGCGTACAGGAAATGCCCGAGCTGGCGAAGCTTGAAAAAGCCTATCCCGATATTCAGGTGATCTCGGTGCATGTAGGTGAAGAAGATAAAACGCTAGTGGTCAGTTTCATCAATAAGCTCACAGCACATCCCCAAACCATCGTTGTTGCCTCACCCATGGTGAAAGTCAGTTACCAAATTCGCGCACTGCCGCATACTGTTGTTATAAATGAAGGAAAGATTGTTGCTGTCATCGAAGGCTTTAACCAGAAGGGTTTGATAAAGTTACAACAAGCTATTAAAAAGCTGTAACAACAAGGGCGTGGTCGAGGCCGTTACACATGTAATCTGATATGCTCCGACCCGATTTGCCTCCTATATTTAATGCGTAACCATTTTATGCTGGAATTACCCGGATATAAATTAGAAAAACAAATCGGCAAGGGCGGAATGTCCACGGTCTATCTTGCTGTGCACGAAGGCTTGCATCGCCGGGTCGCCATCAAGGTTATGGCAACGCACCTTCCCAGCGAATTCAATTTTGGCGAACGCTTCATGCGCGAAGCGCGCATTGTTGCCAATCTTAGTCATCAAAATATCGTTACTGTGCATGATGTAAATGTGCATAACGGTTATCACTATATCGCCATGGAATACCTGCCTGGCGGCATTACGCTGGATCACAAGATTAAAAACGGACTCGCTCCGCAACAAGGTCTTGAAATTATCAAACAAATTGCAGCGGCACTGGGTTATGCCCACAGCAAAGGCATAGTGCATCGCGATGTAAAGCCCGAAAATATTATGTTTCGTGAAGACGGTACAGCGGTGCTGGCTGATTTTGGTATCGCACGCGCCACCGATGTCTCCAGTAAAATGACATCGACCGGTACTATTATCGGCACGCCACATTACATGAGCCCGGAGCAGGGGCATGGTGAGGAAATCGGCCCGCGTTCGGATATCTATAGTCTGGGCGCCGTGTTCTACGAAATACTAACTGGCGCGGTGCCTTATATTGCCGATTCCACCATCGCTGTTATTCTTAAACATGTTACTGAACCGGTGCCGACTCTGGAAGGTGAACTGGCTATCTACCAGCCAGTACTCAACTTGATGATGGCTAAAAATCAGGATGATCGTTATCAAAACTGTGCCGAGCTTTTGGTTGATCTCAATAGCCTGATGACACATGGAAAAATCAGTCAGACAACCTTGAATAAACACGCAACGGTGATTCAAACCGCTGTGCCACGTAAGCAAACATTGCCACCAGCCGGTATCGGCAATCAAAAAAAACAAACAAACAAGTTTCTGGTTTTTGGTTTGGCAGCCAGTACGCTGTTACTGGGCTTGATGGCAGTTTATTTTTATTTCAGCTCGCAACCGAGTTCACAAGAAAAATATCAGCAAGAGTCGATCTGGCAACAACCCGAGATTGAAAAACAGCGGCAGCACATGCTGGCGGAGCAAAATGCTGCCAAGCAGATTGCGGAACAGCAGGCCCAGGAAAAGGCCCATG
>JANOOU010000628.1:0-3437 GCA_031421475.1 Gammaproteobacteria bacterium
GCAAGGAAGCACCGCGCGGAGAACCGCAGTGTATAAGTCATACATGAGGATTCGAGCACGGAGCTGACGCAGCCATCGCGGAAAAAGTGCATTTTTAGAGGTGCCCATAAGGTGAGACGGCGCACAAAAACCAGGCTAAGGTGGATGATTTTGCAATACATTCGTAATCGACTTTGTGGGCCATCCCCACTGCCAGTAAGTTAAGGGGATTTCAGGCTTTGTAGGTTCGAATAAATTCGAACCTACAAAGCACGCGGTGACCTTAACTTACTGGCATTTGGGCCATCCCTGAGGACGTGTATGTGCATCTTCCTGTGTTAATCTACTTTTATGCTTCGTACAAAAGTCTCTAGGGAAGTTCTGAATAACGCTATCCTGGTGTACTCAGAGCACAAATAATAAAAATGTGATTTTTACCCATGTTTATTTTTCATGGCGCCGCAAGGAGCCTCTGGCTTATTCAGAGGTTCCCTCTGCTTTAAACGATAATTATTTGTTGTTATCTTGAACAACAAAAAACTTTTCCCAAACGGTGTGATAACCTTGTTGGCGCATATATCCGGTAACTTCATCACTAATATCAGGCAATATGTCGGTATTGTTTTTTCTGCCGAGCACCCGCACACCTTCATGGGTATCACGGCGAATTTTATCAACCATTTTTATGATGAATCTGGAAAACAATTCGGCTTCAGCAGCGTTGCCTACGCCTTTTTTGATAATTGATGCGGTTTTTAAGTCACCTATCATTGGAAGATAATGTGATACGAGCTCATTGACATGTGAGTACTTTTCAAACTTGATCATATCGTGTTCCTTCTTTTTTTATATAATGGTCAGATTACATTAAATAAGTAGACGTTTAGGGGCAGGTTTTTATCCCGGTTTTATTGGGTATTCAGTAAAAAATTCCGGGTGTCATTCTGAATACCCGGGTCAGATGCTTGCCACACTTTCATAATAATGTCATATATATCAATGTGTTTTGATTACGTCATGACAGTCGGTGTGTGGTTTTAAAATTACCACAAGTCGATCGGGATGAAATCCCGAATTCATTACTTTCCGGTTTTGTTTTTAAGATTTGTAAAACACGTATTCACACAAGTTAAACAAAACTGCCATCGTAGTTACATATTCCCGCGTCAGTGTGTCCAGGCAGATTATTAACCATGGCTGCATGGTTAATGAATCGCTCTTGTGCAACACAATCAGTTCGGAGTTATGTATGAAAATGACAATATTAAAAACATCGGTTCTGGCCCTGTCTATGGTGGTTGCTTCTAGCATCCCTGTTTATGCCGATCGATACGATCGCGACACGGCCCATCAAGACGATTCCAAACAAACTAGTAAGGTTCAGCTCGGTACCCGGCCGTTGTATCTGGTTGAGGGTATGGATGAGGGCAAATTGAAAGATCGTTTAAAGCAGTGCGAAAACGGCCCGTTTTATCGCAGCGATTTTTCCATTGCACATCGCGGCGCGGCGCTGCAATTCCCGGAACACACCGATGTGTCATACCGTGCGGGTGCACGCATGGGTGCCGGTATTGTTGAGTGTGACGTAACCTTTACGAATGACGGTGAGTTGGTGTGCCGTCACAGTGAGTGCGATTTACATACCACTACCAATATCGTTACCACTGAATTGAATAATCGTTGTACTGTACCTTGGGTTGCGCCCGGCCAAAATCCAGCGCCAAAATGTTGTACTTGTGATCTGACACTCAGTGAATTTAAATCGCTTAAACCGAAAATGGATGCGAGCGACCCCAAGGCCGTCACCGCAGACGCTTATTTGAGTGGCACAGCGAGTTGGCGCACGGATCTTTACACAGGCAACGCGCGTGTACTGTCATTTAACGAGAGTATTGAGCTCAACAAATCGCTGGGCGTTAAACACACGCCTGAACTAAAAACGGCCGAACATCAGGATCGTGTTGATGCCATTTTTGGCAGCCAGTCTGCTTATGCACAGGCGTTTATTGATGCACTGGTGAATGTCGGCGTGAAGCCTAAAGATGTGTGGGCGCAGTCATTTAACAAAGACGATGTGTTGTACTGGATCAAACACAGTCCCGAGTTTGGCAAACAAGCTGTTTACCTCGACAGTATTGATCCGACTGCTACACCAGCCATTCCGCGTTTAAGTTTTAACGAGTTGCAACAGTTAAAGAAGCAGGGTGTACGAATTATTGCACCTCCTATGTGGGCGCTGTTAGCGATCAACCCTGCTAATGAAGTGGTTGCATCCGAGTACGCGATGGATATCAAAAAAGCGGGCCTGGATATTATTGCTTGGACTTTCGAACGCTCAGATGTGCGCCAGGGTGCAGCGAAAGGTGGTTGGTATTACATGTTTGATGCAGAAGGCAAAGCGATCAAAAAAGATAGTGATATATACAAAGCGCTGGATGTATTGGCACAGCAGGTGGGCATACTCGGTATTTTCTCTGATTGGCCGGCCACGGTTACGTATTACGCCAACTGCATGGGCCTGAAGTGAAGTAATGGCAGTGGTGGGGCAGCCTCTGATGAGGCTGCTTTTTTTCGCACGTTTAATGTGTGTCAGGAAGGCTGCATGGTGTCAGGTGTGGTTGTGGTGTTGAATTAGCGATGTAAAACGATCCGATATTGTGCCTTTCCACTTCTTAATCGTGTGATGGCTTTGTTGACATCGGCAAAGCTGAATTTTTCTATCACCGGTTTGATGTTGTGCAGTTTGGCAAATTGCAGCATTTTTGCAATGGTTGCAGGGCTGCCTACCGGCGAGCCTGAAATTGAACGTTGACTGCCGATGAGTGCAAACACATTAATATCAAGCGGATCGAGGGTCGCACCCACAAAGTGTAAACGGCCACGGGGTTTGAGAGTGCTGAGATACAGATTCCAATTTAGCTTTACGTTAACCGTAGAAATAATTAAATCAAAACGTGCGGCTGCCGCTTCTATTTCACTTTGATCGTGCGAGTTTAAAGTGTGGTGTGCGCCCATGCTCAATGCGGATTGCTTTTTGTCTTCGCTGGAAGTGAAGGCTGTGACTTCGCAGCCCCAGGCGTTCAGAAATTGCAGCGCCAGATGGCCGAGGCCACCAATGCCAATGACGGCTACTTTGGCAGTGGGTTTTATATCGAACTGCACCAACGGATTAAACACGGTAATACCGGCGCAAAATAACGGCCCGGCGGATTCCAGATCAATACCGTCGGGAATCGGCACCACACTGTTGGCGTCGGCACGTACCTTGTCGGCAAAACCACCCTGATGCCCGACTATGGTGGCCTGGGTGTTTGAACACAGATTGTGGTCACCGCTGTCACACATCACACAGGCGTTGCAGTAACCCGCGTGCCAACCCAAGCCCACCATTTGGCCGACTTTTAAATGTTTAACATGAGCACCTATTTTATTTATTTTGCCCACCACTTCATGGCCGG